>DASQLS010000063.1:0-34801 GCA_035629915.1 Candidatus Limnocylindrales bacterium
GTGCTGCCGTTCACCGGCAATGACGAGGCCGACCGGCTGATCACGGAGGACCCGACGGCATTGCTGATCGGCTTCGTGCTCGACCAGCAGGTGCCGCTCCAGAAGGCGTTCTCCGGACCGTATGAGCTGCGCAAGCGCATCGGCACCCTCGACGCGGCCGAGATCGCGGCGATGGATCCGACGCGTCTCGAGGAGGCATTCAAGGAACGCCCGGCGCTCCATCGCTTCCCGGCGAACATGGCACGCCGCACCCAGGAGCTGTGCGCGGCGATCGCGCGCGACTTTGGCGGTGACGCGAGCCGCGTCTGGACCGAGGCCAAGGACGGGCGCGATCTCGAGCGTCGACTGCTGAGCCTGCCGGGAATAGGCGACATGAAGGCCAGGACGTTGATCGCCATCCTCGGCAAGCGCCTCGGCGTCCAGCCGCCCGGCTGGGAGGAAGTGGCGCCGCAGCACATGACGCTCGGCGATGTCGACTCGCCCGCGAAGCTGGCCGAGTACCAGGCCGGGAAGAGGGCCTACAAGGCGCAGGTGCGCGCCGCCGAGGCCGATGCACAGGCGGCTGGCTCGAAAGAGGCTGCCGGGTAGCGCCAGTCCGACGCACCCGGCCGCGATTTCGTTCTACTGGAAGGTCATCGTCCCGTCGTCAACACGAGTAAGCACCAGCTGCGAACTGGCGATCGCGTAGGTCCGGGTGGCACTGAGCCCGGCGATGAACAGCGAATCCATCGAGCCTTCCGGGCACATCGCGAGCGTCGAGGGTCCGGGCACAATCGCCAGGGCGTTGTTGCCCGCCGTCGTGTACGTGCCCGACACCTGGTTGCAGTCCGCCTTGGCCACGAACGTGCCGTCGGCCTTGAACTCGATCGTGTAGTTCTCGGGGTCGGGCACGACCGATTGCGATGCCGGCACAGTGGTCGTGGCAGCCGTCCACTGCCACGCCTTGCCGGTGAGGCCGCTACCCGGTGCGGAACAGGCAACCACACTGACCAATGCAGCCAGCGCCAGGACCGTGACGAGCTTGTGCATCTGTCTCCCTTCAAACCGATTGAGCTTCGGGGCGGAACGTAGCGTCATGCGGTTTGCTCGGCCTCATGCGATGTGGGCGAGACTCGATTGCCAGCGTGCACGCCGCCGTGGCCCGAACGTACCAGGGGCGAGAATCGGCCACCTCGGCTAGAATGGGCAGCGACAACCGAACAACGCCGCAGGTCTGAGCATCAACCCTCGCTCCCGCGGACTCGGTTGGGATATCGCTCCGACGCCAGGGATTGAGACGTCGTGGAGCGCGGAAAACGGCCGCTGAAACGCCCCATCCCGGCGTCGCGGCAGGAAACTCAGAAAAGGCAAATGCAACCCCGTACCCATACTTCTCATAGCTCGTTTGGCCAGCACGCTTCGGCGCGCCGACGCATTCGGCGCACGACAGCCGGCCATCGACTCTTCTGCAGCACCAATGGCTGCACCACATATCTCCAGCCGGACATGAGTGGCTTCACCGCCACTTGCCCCGTCTGCGGAGCCCGGCGAACACTCGCCTGATCGCACCGTCACAATCGCCGGTGATGGCGACCAAATCTTTCGAGCAACACCTCGAACCCGACACGGTCGCCCACCACGATCAGGCCGAGTGGGATCGCCTCGTAAGGCACGTCGGCGCCCAGCCCTTCCAGGCATGGGCGTGGGGCGAGCTGAAGGCACGCTTCGGTTGGCAGCCCTATCGGCTGTCGTCGGCTGACGGGTCCTCTATCGCCCAACTCCTGATTCGGCCGTACCGCGGCCTATCTGTCGCCTACGTGCCACGCGGCCCGGTGACGATCGACGGCGGCCCGCCCGACCCGGCGCTGGTTCGATCGATCATCCGCCTCGTCCGCTCGCGGCGCGGGGCGTTCGTTCGTTTCGAGCCTGACCTGGTCGAGGGCGACCCGGGCACGGCGGAGCTGGACCAGGCACTCAAGTCGGCCGGATTCCGAGTGGCCGAGCGCACCCTTCAGCCGCGTTCCTCGATTCGGCTCGACATCCGACCAGCCGAGGCGGACCTGATGGCAGCCTTCTCGAAGGGCCACCGGGCCGACATCCGGCGCGCCGAACGCGACGGAGTCACCATCCGCGTCGGGACAACCGAGGCCGAGGTCGACCTGCTCCACGGCATGCTCCTGGCCACTCAGCAACGCAAGACGTTCACCATCCACAGCGCTGCCTATTACCGCGTCCTGTGGCGTGTGTTCGGGGACGACGCGCGACTGTTCATCGCCGAGCACGGTGGCGAGGTCGTCGGCAGCTCGCTCGACCTGTCGGTCGGCAGGCACGGCACGTACCTTGTTGCCGGCTCGACCGCGGCCGGACTCGAGCATCGTGCCGCGCACCTCCTGCAGTGGCACGCAATTCGCTGGGCCAGGGAGCGCGGCGCCGAGATGTGGGACATGTGGGGCCTCGCCGACGCGCGCGGACGCTACGAGCTGGCGCTCACCAACGGTGCCGACGCCGGGTCGGCCGAGATGACGCAACTCGAGGCTGACGCGCGCGCCGACCCGCTCGACGGCGTCTACCGCTTCAAAAAGGGCTGGGGCGGCCACGTCATTCGCACCCTGCCCGCCTATGACCGGGTGTTCATTGCGCCCGCCTATTGGCTGTGGCAGCGGCGGCGCGGCGAAGCGTGAACTCCAGCAGTACTCCATACTCGCCTAGCGATGTCAGTGACGTCCGGCGTGGCGTCCACCGAAAAGAGGAACAGTTGACCTTCGAGACCTTCGGGCTCAGCCCGGAAATCCTGCGCGCGGTAAGCGAGCAGGGCTACGAAATACCCACCCCGATCCAGGATCAGGCGATCCCCCTCGTTCTTGCCGGTCGCGACCTGATGGGCCGCGCCCAGACCGGCACAGGCAAGACGGCCGCCTTTGCGCTGCCGATGCTGCAGAGCCTGACCGCTCACGCCAACACCAGCTTCTCGCCCGCCCGTCACCCGGTACGCGCGCTGATCCTGGCGCCGACGCGAGAGCTCGCCGTCCAGGTCTATGACAGCTTTCGCACCTACGGCAAGCACGTACCGCTGCGCTACTCGGTCGTATACGGCGGAGTCGCCATCGAGCCGCAGACCAAGGAGCTGCTCGCGGGCGTGGAAGTGCTCGTCGCGACACCCGGTCGCCTGCTGGACCACGTCGGCCAGCGCACCGTCAACCTGACCCAGGTCGACATCCTTGTCCTCGATGAGGCAGACCGGATGCTCGACATGGGCTTCCTGCCCGACATCCGGCGCATCGTGGCGATGGTCGCCAATCGCAAGCAGACGCTGCTCTTCTCGGCCACGTTCTCGACCGAGATCCGAAAGCTCGCCGAGACGCTGCTCAACAATCCGGTCTCGGTCGACATCGAGCCGCAGACCACCTCGGCCGACTCGGTCGATCAGGTCGTCTATCTCGTGGACAGCGATCGCAAGCGCGAGCTGCTGGCCGAGCTCGTGCGGCGGCGCAACCTGCACCAGGTGCTCGTGTTCACGCGAACCAAGCTGATGGCCGGCCGGCTCGCATCGCAGCTCGATCGCGATGGAGTTGAGGCAATCTCGATCCACGGCGACCGCAGCCAGCCCGAGCGTGAACGGGCCTTGGCAGCATTCAAAGCCGGCGAGGTCCGCGTCCTGGTCGCCACCGACGTGGCCGCGCGCGGGCTGGACATCGAGGCGCTGCCGCTCGTGGTCAACTACGAGATGCCGCACACCCCGCACGACTACGTCCACCGCATCGGCCGCACCGGCCGGGCGGGTGCGACGGGCCACGCCATTTCGCTCGTCGCGCCTGAGGAAGAGGATTACCTCAAGCAGGTCAATCGGCTGCTCAAGCGCGACCTGCCCGTTCGCGTGGTGAAGGGCTACGAGCCGTCGCTCAACGGCCCGCGTCGCGCACCTGCCGCGCGCTCGTCGTCGCGCTCCGGGTCAGATCGCCGTCCGCGATCGCCACGACCGGCGCCCGCGCGGCGCTCACCGGCGAGGGCCAGCGCCGCCGGCTGACGCCGGAAATTCCGGGGATTGGCGCGCGTCGTAGATTGTGCGCCGATGTCGCTCCCACTCGAAGACTACGCACTGATCGGAGACACCCAGACTGCCGCCCTGGTCGGCGTCGATGGGTCGATCGATTGGCTGTGCCTGCCACGCTTTGATTCGGCTGCCTGCTTCGCGGCCCTGCTCGGCGACCGCAACAACGGTCGCTGGCGCCTGGCGGCGAAGGGCATGGAGCGGTCTACGCGGCGGCGGTACGTCGACCATGCCCTGATCCTCGAGACAGAGTGGGAGACGCCCGACGGCTTGGCGCGGGTGATCGACTTCATGCCACGCCGCTCGGAGCGGCCCGATCTGATCCGCCTGGTCTAGGGCGTGCGCGGAGAGGTCGCCATGGAGATGGACCTCACGCTGCGTTTCGACTACGGCCGGCTCGTCCCCTGGGCGCGTCAGATGGCCGGCGATCACAGCTTCGTGTCGGGCCCCGACCAGGTCACCCTGCGGGCCGACGTGCCGATCAAGGGCGAGGATCTCGCGTCGGTCGCGGAGTTCACCGTCAAGGAAGGTCAGTTCGTCTCGTTCGTCCTGTCGTGGAACCCTTCGTGGCAGCATCCGCACGAACCGCCGCACGCCGGCGCCGCGCTCGACGCCACGCTCGAATGGTGGCGCGGTTGGGCCAGCCGGCTGCGTTACGACGGCGCGTGGAAGGACGACGTGCTGAGCTCGCTCATGGCGCTCAAGGCGCTCACCTACGCGCCGACCGGCGGCATCGTCGCTGCCCCAACGACCTCGCTGCCCGAGCACATCGGCGGCGTTCGCAACTGGGACTACCGCTATTGCTGGCTGCGCGACGCCGCATACACGCTGTGGGCGCTCAACATCGGCGGTTACACGGACGAGGGACGCTCGTGGCGCAACTGGCTGCTGCGCGCCGTCGGTGGTGACCCGGACAACCTGCAGGTTCTGTACGGCGTGACCGGCGAGAGCCGGCTGCCCGAGTTCGAGCTGCCCTGGCTGTCGGGCTACGAGGGCTCGAGTCCGGTACGCGTAGGCAATGCCGCCGTCGAGCAGTTCCAGCTCGACGTGTACGGCGAGGTCGTCGACGCCTTTCACCTCGGTCGCGTCTTCGGCATCGAGACGGACAAGGAAAGCTGGGCGCTCGAGCGCCACATCGTCGAGTACGTCATCGACCACTGGCGCGAGCCCGATGAGGGCATCTGGGAGGTACGCGGCCCACGCCGCCACTTCACCCATTCCAAGGTTTTCGCCTGGGTGGCAATGGATCGCGCCGTTCGCGCGGTCGAGAAGTTCGGCCTCGAAGGCAGCGTCGAGCGGTGGCGCGAGGTTCGCGACGAGATCCGCGCCGACGTGCTCGACAAGGGCTTCGACACCGAGCGCCAGACGTTCACCCAGTACTACGGCTCGAAGGAGCTCGACGCGAGCCTGTTGATGCTGCCGCTTGTCCACTTCCTGCCAGCGACCGATGAACGGATGCGCGGCACGGTCGCGGCGATCAAGGGCGACCTGATGCGCGACGGCCTCGTGTTGCGCTATCGGAGCGATCAGACCGATGACGGCCTGCCGCCCGGTGAGGGCACGTTCCTGGCGTGCACGTTCTGGCTGGTCGACAACCTGGCACTCGCGGGCGAGATCGAAGAGGCGACCGAGATCTTCGAGCGGCTGCTTTCGCTGCGCAACGATGTCGGGCTGCTCGCCGAGGAGTACGACCCCAAGCTTCGGCGGATGGTCGGCAACTTCCCGCAGGCGCTGACGCATGTCGGACTGGTCACGTCGGCGTACAACCTCGACCGTGCCCGAAAGTCGCGCGCGAGGGCGCTTCGCAGCGCCTGATCGGTCAGCCGATCGCGGTCAGGAGAGCCTTGTACTCGCCGTGATAGCGAACTCCGAGCGCGTTATTGAACAGGTTGAGCATGTTGATGTAGCCGATCAGGAAGGTCAGCTCGACCAGCTCCGGATCGGTGAACGCCTGTTGAAGCTGGGTGGCCAGGGAGGCGGGGATCGCGTTCGAGTCGGCCATCACTGCGACGGTGTAATCGACAGCCAGCCGCTCGCGCTGGCTCATCGCCGTGGGCTGACTGTCGAGCAGCTCGAGTGGATTCTCGACGATGTCCTCGATCGCGACCAGGTCACAGTGCGAGTTCAGGCAGAACTGGCAGTCGTTCTCGCGCGAGGCGGTGATGATCACGAGCTCCTTGACCCGGCGCTCGAGCAGACCGCCCGGATAGACGCCGTGCCCGAAGCCGGCGAACGCGCGCAGGATCTCGGGCCGGAGGCTCATCGCCTGAAGCATCTCGACCGGCATCAGGCCCCGCTCGGTCAGGCCGCGGCTCTCGTCGAACGACGGGTCGTCCTTGACCGCATCGAACGCGGCCTTGACCGCCTCGTGACTCACCTCAATGCGCACCGGTTGCCTCCTCTGATCGCTTGAAACGCGCCAGCCTCGCCTCGAGATGCTGGCGGACGCTCGGCCACTCCTCCTCGATGACGCTGAAATAGACCGAGTGTCGGCGGCGGCCGCTGTCGGTGACCATGTGATTGCGCATGGTTCCCTCCTCGACCGCGCCGATGCCGCGCAGTGCCGCACGCGACTTGTCGTTGAGCGAGTCAGTCTTGAACTCGACTCGCAGCGCTCCGAGTGAGTCGAAGGCGTGGCGCAGCTGGAGCAGCTTCGCCTCGGTGTTCACCACGGTGCGCTGCCAGGCCGGCGCGATCCAGGTGTAGCCGATCTCCAGCCGCCGGTGGTGGGCGTCGATCGACAGGTAGCGCGTGCTGCCGACGACACGGCCCGATTCGCGCGCCACTGTGGCGAATGGCACCTCGCGTCCTTCGGCCGCGGCCGCCAGCGCGGCCTCGACCATCGTGCGCATGTCGGCCGGTGTCTGAACCTGGGCCAGCGTCCAGCGCCACAGCTCGGCGTCGAGACCCACTGAAACCAGGCCAGGCAGATGGTCGAGCGACAGCGGCTCGAGCCGGACGTAGCTTCCTTCGAGAGTGACGGGCTCGACCCACGCCCGCCCGGGCACGTCAGCCCTCGGCGGCGAAGTCGCGCACCTTGATCTGCCGATCGAGGTCGTCGGCGGCCTCGGCCAGCTGGCGCGCGAGCGTGGGCATCGATCCGTTGATCTCGGCCAGCATTCGGCGCGAGCGCTCAAGCACTTCCGGATCGGCGCGGTAGGCCGGATAGAGCGCGAGCAGGTACGAGCGCGCGAACGGATGGTCGCGCGTCGCGAATACGTCGCGCACCTGGCTGAAGAAACGATCGACGTACGGCTCGAGCAGATCCTGCTGCTGCGGCCAGAAGAAACCCATCATGGCTGCGCGCGTCAGGTGGAACGAGCCGTAGCCCTCCCCGTGGATGCGCTCCCACGCGTCCGACTTGGCGGCGTCGGTCGGAACGGACGCCTGGGCCTTGAGCAGCGCTCGGCGGCCGCGATCTGAACGGTCGCGCTGCGCCTCGATCTGCAGGCGGGCATCGGCGTCCGGCAGACCGAAGGCGGCTGCCTTGATTGCCACCGCCCAGCGCATCTCCTGGTCGAGCTCGAAGCTGCCGATGTCCTCGTCGCCGTCGACCAGCTCGACCAGCCGCTCGATGTCCTCGCGCGTCGCGGCCACGTTGATCGCCGACCGCGCCCACATGATCTGCCGGTCGCCCGCCGTCGACGCGTCGTGCGACGACGAGCCGAGGTCGCTCAGGGCTGCCTCGAACCATGAGTGCGCCTCGCTCTCGCGCACCTCCTCGGGCACGTAACGCGAGATCGTCAGTGCGGCGCGCTCGAGGACGGTGTCGAGGATGTCGAGATCCGGTTCGCCGGAGAGCCGGCTGCGGCCGATCGCGAGGTACTCCGTCGAGCGCAGCTGGCGGTCGCGAACCATCTCCCACATCGAGGTCCACAGAAGCGAACGCAGCAGCGGGTCGTCGATCCGGTCGACTCCGCTGCGCACGAACTCGAGCGATCGTGGATCGAGCGAGATCTTGGCGTAGGCGTGATCGCCGTAGTTCGGGAACACGAGCTGTGGCTCGGCGTGTCCATGCCCGTCGGGGATGTCGGTCTTCGGCCCATCGATCCAGGCCGGGATCGAGTCGATCTCGTCATGACCTTCAACGCGGCGCGCGAGGGCAACTTCCAGGGCATGAGGGCGCAGCGTCGGGTGATCCGGCGGCGCCGACTGGCCGATCGACAGGCTGGTGACTCGGCCATCCTCGGCGTGCCACTCGGCGGCGAGCGTGTTGAGCGAAGCCGTGCGCAGCCAGAGCTGGGCCCACTCGTCGAGATCGCGGCCGCTCCCCTCCTCGAGGCAGGCCAGAAAGTCGTCGAGCGTCGCGTTCGACCAGCCGTGGCGGCGGAAGTACAGCCGCATTCCGTCGCGGAACGCGTCGTGGCCGATGTACTTGACCAGCTGCTTGAGGACCGAGGCGCCCTTGCCGTAGGTGATGCCGTCGAAGATCAGGAAGGCGATCTCGGTGTCGTCCGCAGCGCCGGCGATGGGATGGGTCGTGGGCAGCTGATCGGTCTGGTACGCCCAGCGCTTGATGTCGGCGTTGAAGACCTTCCAGGCGTTGGTGAAGCGTGTCGCCTCGGTCAGCGCGAGGTAGCTGATGTATGTGGCGAACGACTCGTTCAGCCACAGGTCGTCCCACCAGCGCATCGTGACCAGGTTGCCGAACCACATGTGGGCAAGCTCGTGGAGGAACGTCTCGCCGCGATCAAGGCGCTCGTTGGTCGTCGCCGGATCGCGGAAGAGATATGCCTCGTTGTAGGTCACCAGGCCGACGTTCTCCATCGCACCCGAGTTGTATTCGGGCACGAAGATCTGGTCGTACTTGGCGAACGGGTAAGGCTGGTCGAACAGGTCGGCGTAGAAGTCGAGTCCCTGTGCCGTCAGCTCGAAGATCTCGGGCGACTGCTCTTCGAGGTAGCGCTCCATCGAGCGGCGCGCGAAGAGGCCCAGCTGCAGGCCCTTGTGGTCGACGCGACGGGCGACATATGGCCCGCCGACGAGCGCGACCAGGTAGCTGCTGAACAGCTCGGTCTGCGCGAAGCGGTGTCGCGTCCGGCCGTCGTCGGCCGGCTCGCTTGACTCCACGGGCGAGTTAGCCAGCACCAGCCACTCGGCCGGCGCGGTGACCGTGAACGTGTAGCGGCCCTTGATGTCGGGCTGATCGAAGCACGGGAAGAGGCGGTGCGCCTCGTACGGCTCGAAGTTCGTGTAGACGTACTCCTCGCCATCCTCGGGATCGACGAAGCGATGGAAACCGTCACCGGTGCGGTCGTAGTCGTTGACGTACTGGACGCGAACGACGTTCGACTCCTGAAGCAGCCAGCTGGGCAGCGTCAGCCGATAGCCGGTCCACTCGGGCTCGGTCTGGGTGCCGTTGACCTCGAGGCGCTCGATGGTCCGGCCGCGGAAGTCGACGAACAGCGGATCCGAGCCGTCGGAGTCGAAGCGCAGCGTGACGTCGCCGCGATAGGTCGGCTCGCCGGCGACAAGGTCGAGGACGATGTCGTAGCTGGCGTCACGAACGCGCTGAGCACGCCCGACCGCTTCCTTCTGGGTGAGCACGTCGCGCGCCGCGGCGTGGCTGGTGAGAGTGACGCTGTGTGGCACGAGCTTGCGGATCTCCCCTTCGCGGCCGGTGGCGGCAGTCGGGCGGGAGTGTAACCCCAAGCCGGGGTGTCTGCCGCTACACCATGCTGACTACGCGGCGGCTGTGTCGCGACGGCCGCCTCGCCGCGTGGCGCCGGTCAGCTCGGGCAGCAGCTCGCGCTCGGCGAAGCGCATGAAGCCTGCCTGATCTGGGCCCACCTGGTGGATGTACACGTGGCTGAAGCCGGCCGCCTCGAACTCGGCGACCTTGTCGAGTATCGGCTGTGCGTCCGGCCCGCATACGATGGCTTCCTTGATCTGGTCCTCGGTCACGTTTGACGACGCCTGCTCGAAATGTGCCGGCAACGGGAGCTCCTGGCTGAGCTCGCCGGGCACAGCCGCGGTCGGCCACCACTCGAGCGCCGTAGCGACGGCCGACTTGACCGACTTGGCCCAGCAGACAGTGAACTGCCCGTAGCGCGGCATCTTCGCCTTGCCTCCCGCCGCGCGGAACGAATCGACCAGCTCCTTCTCCGGCGCGGTGCTGATCAGACCATCGCCGATGCGGCCGGCAAGCTTGGCCGCCTTCGGGCCGCTGGCCGCGACCATGACCGACACTGGCGTTTCGGGCAGGTCATAGATGCACGCGTTCTCGACCAGGTAGTGGGTTCCGTCGTGGCTCTGCATGCCCCCCTGCCACAGCAGGCGCATCACCTCGACCGCCTCCTCGAGCATCTCCTGGCGCACGTCGGACGGTGGCCAGCGGTCGCCGAAGATGTGCTCGTTGAGGTTCTCGCCACTCCCGACACCCAGGAAGAATCGGCCGGGCATCAGGGTTGCCGCCGTGGCCGCGGCCTGGGCAATGATCGCGGGATGGATGCGCATCGTGGGGCAGGTGACGCCCGTTCCCAGGACGAGTCGCTCGGTTCGCTGGCTGATCGCGCCGATCACGTCCCACACGAACGCGCTGTGACCCTGGCGGTCGGTCCACGGGTGGAAGTGATCCGAGATTAGGGCGAACGTGAAGCCCGCTTCCTCGGCCATCGCCGCGTAGCGGACCAGGTCCGGCGGGGTGTGCTCTTCGCTCGACAATGCAAGACCAATCTCTGTCATGAGCCGATGATTGGGCCGCCGGCGTGCCTCGCGCGCTCGACCCGGCACGCCCGATCTAACGGATAGATGTCAGACGGTCATGCGTAGCGCAGAGTCGAGCCTTCGTCGTCACCGACCGACACCGAGCAAGTTGGGCAATACCAGCGCGCTTCCAGAAGCGATCCACAGGTGACGTGGCGCAGCCCCTCCGTCGTATCCGATTCGCCGGCCTGGGACGAAGTCCGGCCCGAGGCGCCCCATGCCGCCAGAAGGCGCAGCACCCCGGCAAGCTCGGTCCCGTCCTCGGTCAGCGCGTAGGCCATTCGCGCAGGGCGCTCGGAGTACGGCTGCGTTACGACCACTCCTGCACGCTCCAGGCGCCGAAGTCGTTCGGTCAGGATGTTCGGGGCGATCCCCGGCAGGGCCGCGGCGAGATCATTGAAGCGGCGCGAGCCATCGAGCAAGGCCTCGACAAGGAGCAGCGACCAGCGATCGCCGACCCGGCTCAATGCGGCATCGAGGGCGGAGACAGCCGGCGTTTCGCTCGTCCCTGTGTCGTTCGACGGTGTGTCACTCACGACTGCCATGGTTGCATGCTGCCGCACCTCTTGCCCGCCTTCCTCGTCCATGTTAACTTGCAACTTGCTAGTTACTACTCGGTTCGAAGGAGTTCCACTAATGGCGGTACTTGACGAAGTCGCGGGCGCATTGGCGAACGTGGCCGAAAAGGTTGGCCCATCGGTCGTGCGCATAGGTGGTGGGTGGCGTGGTGGATCGGGTGTGGTCATCGGCGACGGTGCCGTGCTGACCAACGCCCACAACGTTCGTGGTGAAGAGGTCACCGTCGTCTTCGCGGACGGTCGCCGCACAGTCGGCAGTGTCTCGGGCATCGACGTCGACGGCGACCTGGCGGTCGTATCGGTCGACACCGGCTCAACGGCCGTAGTCGACTGGGCCGGCGCTCAGGCGACGATCGGCACGCCCATCTTTGCCGTCGCTCACAACGGTGACGGCGCGCGCGTCACTTTCGGTTTCGTGTCGAGCGTCGCGCGCGCCTTCCGCGGTCCGCGAGGCCGGCGCATCTCGGGCAGCGTCGAACACACTGCTCCCCTCGCCCCGGGCTCGTCGGGCAGCCCGCTCGTCGACGGCGAGGGACGGCTGCTCGGGCTCAACACCAACCGATTGGGTGGCGGCTTCTACCTGGCGCTGCCCGCCGACGAGGCGCTCCGCGGCCGAGTCGCCGCGCTGCAGCGCGGCGAGAGTGCCGAGCGGCCGCGGCTGGGCATCGGCATCGCACCGTCGTGGGTCGCGCTGCGGATGCGCCGCGCCGTCGGCCTGCCCGACCGCGAGGGAGTGCTGGTCCGTGAGGTCGAGCCCGGCAGTCCGGCGGCACGCGCCGGAATCAACGAGGGCGACCTGCTCGTCGAGGCCGGCGGCCGGCCGATCACCGAGCCGGACGACGTGTACGACGCGCTCGGCAGCGTCAGCGCCGGCTCGACACTCGAGCTGCGCCTGGTGCGCGGCGCCGAAGAGCTAACGGTCCAGGCGAGCTTCGCCGAGACCTCCGAGTCCGAGCCGGCTGCGGGTGGCGAATCGGGCGGTCCGGTTCACTGACCGACCCTGCCGCTCATTGATCGGCGAGGATCTCGAGCGCGCGTAGCAGCTGGCTGTCGGTGATCGATGGCAGCGCGCTCGGATCGAGATCGCGCAGCTCGTCGGGCTCGATCGGGGCGCCGTCGGGCGGCAATGGGACATCTTCGTCGGGCGTGATGCCACGGCCGAAGATGAGCTCCTCGTCGGGCGTCAGCCAACGCTCGACCGCGAGCCTGATGGAAGAGCCATCGGGCAGGCCAAAGGGCAGCAGGACCGTGCCTGTGCCGAAGGTCGTCTCGCCGATCAGCTGAGCTCGTCCGGCCGAGGCGAGCGCGCCGGCGAGGATCTCTGCCGAGCTGGCGCTGTTGTTGTCGATCAGCACTACCATCGGCAGGTCGGTCGACTCGATCGTCGGGTTGACCGGCACCGGGATGCGCTCATCGCTGGCCAGCTCGCGGACGTAGACCGTGCCCTCGGGAATGAACAGGCTCGCCGCGTCGACGGCCTGATCGACGTAGCCACCGGGATTGCCGCGCAGGTCCAGGACGAGCGACGTGGCACCGGCCGCGATCGCCTCATCGCGTGCCTGCTTGAGCTCCTGTGCCGAGCCGGCCGAGAACTGGACCAGCTTGAGCAGCGCTGTGTTGGTGCCGGGGATCATCGCCCAGCCCGCCGCCGGAACGCGGATCTGGGCACGAACCATGTCGAACGTCAGCCGCTCGCCGGTCGATGGCCGGTTGACAGTCACGCTGACCGGCGTGCCTTCCTCGCCGCGAACCAGTGCGGCGACCTGATCCGTCTCCATGCCCGCGACCAACTCCCCGTCGACCTCCAGGAACTCGTCGCCGGCGAGCATGCCCGCGCCCTGCGCAGGGCCGTCGCTGATGACCGACACGACGACGACCGCGCTCTCGCGTTGGCCGAGGATGACGCCGATGCCGACGACGTTGCCGCCCAGCGCGTTCTGCTCGCTGGCCACCTCCTCCGGGGTCAGGAAGACAGAGTGGCCGGTGTCGCCAAGTGCCTCGATCAGGCCGCGAATCGCACCGTAGGTCAGCTCCGTCTCGTCCAGCTCATCGCGGCCGACATAGTTGTCGCGGATGGTCTGGAGTGCCTCCCAGAACAGGTCGAAGTTGGCCGGCGCATCCGGTTGCTGGCTGGATCCGGGGACATTGCTCGGCTGGCCGCTCGCGCCCGGTGCCGGCGCGTCTGTGGGCGAAGCAGGGGCGGCGGAAAAGCCGCCGCCGAGCAGACCGGTCTGGCCGACGATGACGCCGACGACGAATGTGAGCGCAATCAGCAGGACGGCCGCGATCGAGGCAGCCGCGCGTGGCGCGGGCGGCGGTTGCTCGAACGGACGGTAGGGATCAGTCACGGCTCAGTGCTGATCATGTGGCAGCGGCCGATTCGGCGCTGTGGATGACGATTCTGGATCGTTCGTGGATAACGTCGCGCGCCGGCCGCGTTTCGTGGACAAAGCCACTTGAAGGCCGCCGGATGCGGTCGCTACATTTGGGTCGTCCCGAAGGGGCCACGGAACCGGGGTCACCGGAGCTGGCTTGCCAGCGAAGATGATCCGCGGACCGGGCGGCTCCTTCGGGCGTTTCTTTGTGCCCTCTAGTTGCGCCTCGCCGGCTAGTTGCGCCTCGCCGGTTCGAGAGCGATGACCTCAGCGCTCCACGGGCAGTACCGGTCGCCGGTCAGGATTCCCTCCTCGACGTGCGATGGAAGCCCGTCGCAGACCTCGATGGTGACGTCCGCGAACTCCAGCGAATCGGGATCGATCGACCAGCTCCAACCCTCGTTGACGCCGGTCCGGTCGCGCACCACGCGGCCGTTGGGAATGCTCGGGGCTGGCTGTCCCTCGAGCAGGAGCACGGCAATGTCGATGTCCTCCCGATCAGTCAAGAGCACCCTGTACTCCTCGTCGACGACCCGAAAGGTGACGATCAACGCCACGGGTCTTCGGGTCGGCTCAGGTGTCGGTGTCGGCGGCCTGGTTGGGCGCAAGGTCGGGCGAGGGGTCGGCGAAGGAGTCGGAGCGGTTGTCGGCGTAGCGGTCGGGCTGGGTGTCGGGGAAGCAGTCGGACTTGCCGTTGGCGAAGGCACAGGTGATGGGCTGGGCCGGGCGGTAGCCGACGGGATCGGTGTGACCCTTGGCGAGGCGCTCGCGGAGCGCGCCGGCGAAGCAGTCGCCGGCACCCGTCCGCAGCCGCTGAACACAGCGACCCCGACCAGGACGACCGGCAACAGGCGCGGCGCGA
This sequence comes from Candidatus Limnocylindrales bacterium, assembly GCA_035629915.1. Taxonomy (GTDB): domain Bacteria; phylum Chloroflexota; class Limnocylindria; order Limnocylindrales; family CSP1-4; genus JALYGJ01. Next base: position 14,548 of record DASQLS010000063.1, read on the forward strand.
AGGGCATCGATCAGAAGATCTGCGGCGACCAGGGCGTGACCGACGTCGTGAACAGGGCGTCGGCTCGGGCGTGGCCGCCGGGCGTTGTCTCCTGGGTCCGGCCGGCGCGAGCAAGCTGGGCGAAGGTGAACGCGCCCAGGTAGACCGCCGCCAGGTCGGCCGCGTCGAGCTGCACGTCGGCCGGCTCGTCGGTGGCGGTTACGCGCGCCGATCCGGAAGCGACGTCGAGCCTGAAGCGGCCGCCCGCGTCGGGCAAGAACTCGTCGCGGACGTCGAGCACGAGACTGCCGTCAGCCGCGTAGCCGCGCTGCTCGAGCGCCGCGGCGACGTCAACGATGCGCAGCCACAGTCCGTCGCGCAGCCGCAGATCGAGGCGGCGCGGCTCGGCGATCATCAACAGCAGCGGCTCGTCCGGAGGCCCGAAGCGGTTGCGGATGTGCGCGATCAGATCGACGCCGAAAACGAAGCGCCACATCTCGCGCTGGGCGGCTGCATCGACCGCTATCAGCTCCTGGATCGTGAGCTGCGACTGCGAGCCGACGTCACCCCACTCCAGCTTGGCGCGATAGATGACGTACGCGACCGGCTTCCCGGCGCGTTCGTGGACGGCGAAGAACTTGCGGTCGTGGCCGCGCCGGGCGAACCCGGGGTCAACCAACACTTCCTTCGCCCACCAGTCAGGGGAACGCGACAGGAAGCCCGGCGTCACCGTCCGCACGACGTCATATATGGGCGGCAGCAGGCGTGCCGCCTCATCGCGTTCGACGAGCCGCACCTCGCCCGGCTTGTCCGGAATCGCGGTCCGGAAGGTTGTCCGATTGCTGGTGATGTCGAACGTGCCGGCGAGCGTTGCAAGCCCGTAGCCGAAACGCTGATAGATCGAGCCCTCGGACGCCCACAGGATCGCGATCGGCTCGCCGCGCGAGCGGACGTCGGCCAGCTGGTGGGCCATCATCCGGCGCAGGATGCCGCGTCGTCGGTGAGTCGGGCTGACGCCGACATTGGTCACTCCGGCCGCCTTGACCGCACGGCCGCCGGGCACGGACAGCTCGAACGAGAATGCGGCGCCGCCACCGACGACCTGGTCGCCGTCGTAGGCGCCGATGGTCCGATCGAGCTCGATCGAGTTCTCGGCGTACTGCCAGTACTCGTCACTGACCCCGGAGGTCGAGGCGGATTCGATCGCCTCGAGCCACTTGCGCAGATCTTCGCGCGGCACTTTGCGCAGCTCGATTGTCACGTGGTCTCTCCCGTTGGAGCGGCGGCCTGCTGGAGTCCGCGCTCGGTGCGGCCGAACCATATCCAGTACAGCGACGTCGCGATCGTATAGAGCACGACGATCGTCAGAAAGGCGACGTCATACCCACGTGAGAAGCCCAATGCGTCCTGTACGGCCGCGTAGTAGATGCCACCGATCGCCCATCCGGCTGACCACAGCAGGGTCATCGTCGCCGCCACCGTGGCGCGCTCGAGCGGCTTGACCTGGTCCATGGCGAATGCGTTGAAGATCGGGTTGCTGGCGTTCATCAGCGCATTGCGGACGGCCATGGCCACGACAACGAGCCCGACGAAGGGCGCGAATCCGAGCACGATCAGGAACGGGATGCTGGCGCCCTGGACTATGACCACCGAGCCGATGCGGCCGAAACGGCGCGCCAGCGCGGGCTGGATGAGGATCGCGATCATCGTGCCGAACGCAGTCACCGAGAAGATCAGGTTCGTCGCCGTCAGATCGAGATTGAAGCGGCCGACGATGTACAGGTTGAGGAACGGCAGCACCTGCCCTGCGCCGATCGAGATGATGAAACCGGGAAATACAAGTTTGGCGAAGAGCTTCGGGTCGCCGACGTGCAGTCCAAGACGGCCGAGGCGAGCCCTGATGCGCGTTGCGGTCAGGCGCGCGGCGCCGGGCTCGGTCGAGGGCGTCGGCACGGTGTGCGAAGGCGCCGCGCCGCGATCGTCACGCAGCCACAACAGGATCGCGGTCGAGATGAGCGTCAGGGCGAGCATCACGACGATCAACAGCCGATGAGTCTCGGGGCTGTCCGGCGTCGCGCCGCTCGCGGCCACGAACACGGCAGCCAGGGCGCTGCCAACCAACGCGGCGATGACCTGCGACGCGTTGACCACTGCGAACTGGAGAGCAAACAGCTCGTTGCGTCGTTCGGGCTGGGAGTGCTCGGTCATGAACGGGCTCGAGGGCACGAGCCGTATCTGCTGGCCAACGTTGTACAGGACCGCCATCGCGAAGATGAGCGGCAGCGCCGCGCTGAACAGAAAGCCGCCCAGCGCTATCGCCACGAGAACCGAACCCACGACCATCGCCAGGCGGCGGCCGATGCGGTCGGACAGGACGCTCGCCGGTAGAGCCGCCGCCGCCGAGCTGATTGCGCCGACCGTCGCGATCAGGCCGATCGTCGATGTATCGACACCGAGCGACGACAGATACAGGTTGAAGTTGATCCAGAAGAGGGCGATCGCGCCCGACGCGAAGAGCGTCGAAACCAGGAATAGCCGAGCATCTCGCCCGAAGCCGCGGTAGTGGCCGAGGAAGCGTCGGACGCTCACGGCCGCGCCATGGAATTGACCGCGATCAGTCGATCGGGATGTTCTCGCGCTCGCCGGCCGGCTTGTCGCGCTCGTCGGGCTTGTTTTCCAGCTGCTCGACCCAGTGATCGAGCATGCTCCGGATAGCAAGCAGGTTCTCGCGCCCGGCATTGCGCAGATGGTGTCTCGTCTTGCTCGGCAGGATGTGGCCCATCGCCTGGCGCGACGAGCTCATTGCCCGCTCGAGCGCTCGCTCGGTGGCACTCTCGCGTCGATCGAGATCGCTCAGCCGGCGCTCGATCTGTCCGAGTCGTTCTTCATCCATTGCCCGACCCTCCACCTCCGCTTCGGACCGGTTCGGCGAAACGGACCTTCAGAACGCGGTCTTCCATCTTCGCACCCAGCGTTGGCGCGTCGAGCAGCAGCCGCGGTAGGACGAGATTACGGCGCCACGCGCCGACCTGCAGGATCAGCTCATCGCCGGAGCGTGAAAGTGACACCTCGTCGCGCGAGGCGAACGGCAGCTCGACCGACAGCGTGTATCCGCCGTCTTCACGGGCGACCGAGTACGGGCGGCCGCGGTACTGGAACTCGTGCGGCTCTATGTCGCCGAAGAGGGCGTTGCCCAGTTCGGCCAGTCGCTCGATGCCGACCAGCTCCTTGTCGAAGAACGGAATGGTTCGGACCGGCACCGGCGCGAACTGCTCGACGACCAACGGCAGGTAGCGCGCCTGGGCCTCGCGCCAGGCGTCGAAGTAGGCGCCTGAGGCGGCCGGCAGCACCCGGTTGGCGACGATCAGGTCGGTCGGGAATCCGTACAGGTGGAAATAGGTGAACGACCGCTGCGCCTCCTGGATCGAGACACGCTCGAGGTTGAGCACGAGGCGGACGGAGGACCGGTCAGGGTCGGACAGCAGGTCGTGCACGTACTTGAGCCGGCCGAGCAGCTCCTCGGCCGATTCATAGACCTCGTCGCTCGGCAGCGGCACGCCGACTACGCGGCGCAGCAGCGGTCCACCGAGGCGCTGCACGCGGCGGCCGATCGGGGCAATCTTCTCGATCCACCAGCGACTGGCCTCGGGCAGGCTCAGCAGCCGTACCGTCTCACCCGTCGGCGCGGCGTCGACCACGATCAGGTCGTACTTCTGCTGGTCGACGTGGTCGCCGATCCAGAGCAGGTTGCCGAGCTCGTCCATGCCCGGCAGCACGGTCATCTCCTCGGCCATGACCTCGTCCAGTCCACCCCAGGCGAAGAGGCTCGAGAAGTACGACTGGATCGTGCGCCAGTAGCGCGACAGGTTGAAGAAAACGTCCGGCTCGTGCGCCCACAGGTTGTCGGCAATCTGGCGCGGCTCGGGGCCGACGGGCATGTCGAGTGCATCGGCCAGGCTGTGCGCGATGTCGGTCGAAACGACCAGCGTGCGCAGACCGCGCTGGGCGGTCAGCACGGCCGTTGCCGCGGCGACGCTCGTCTTGCCCACGCCGCCCTTGCCGGTATAGAGCAGGATCCGGGTCACGCGTCCTCCACGCCGGCCGGCTCTGGTTCGGCCGTGGAACCGGTCGGTGCCTCGATCTCAATCAGCACCGCGCCGGTGACGTTGATCAGGGTCGTCGATCCCCAGTCGACGCGCCAATCATGACGCGCGGCAAGCGAAGTGTGGCCGTGCAGCCAGAGCACCGGGTTGATGCGCCGGCACAGCCAGTGATAGGCCGAGAAGCCGCGGTGATAGTGGTCCTCGGGCGTGTCGCCCAGGCCGCGTGGCGGCACGTGGCTGAGCAGGATCGTGGGCGTGCGCCGAACTCGTGTCCGAGCGAACAGGCCGAACGCCTGCTGCCACGCGGCCGACCCATCTCGTCGAGCCTGGCCGCGCAGATCGCCCGGCCACGACATGCCGGCGATGGGGATGCCACCGATCACTTCGACTCGGCCGTCGATCCGGCGCGGCAGGTCTACCTTGAGCGCTTCCCAATTGGAGCCGCGATCGTGATTTCCGCGCACGTAGAGCAGTGGAACATGGAACGCGTCGGCAAGGAAGCCGAGGTAGTCGGGCTCCAGGTCTCCGCAACCGAGGATCGCGTCGAGCGGCTCGAGCGCGGTCCGGTTGGACTCGTAGTCGAACGCCGGCTCGACCATGTCCGATACGCCGAGCAGGCGCAGCGGCCGTCCACCGCGCGCGAGCGCCGGCACCGGCTTTGGCCAGGTCAGTTTGACCCTGCGAATCACTCGGCTGACTCTTCGTCGTCCGTCGGTGGGTGGGACGGTAGAAGCTCCGATGGCCGCGTCGTCGTGCGCGTCAAGCGTCCGGCGCCGGCGTCGCGCAGGTCGAGGCTTCCCTCGAGCACGCCGGCGATCGGCTGCGCACGCTGGATGGGCATGCCCGGCAGACGCAGCTCCTCGACCACGGCGTCGGCCTCGCCCTGCCCGGTGTAAAGCCCGGCCGCAACGCGGTTGTGGCCGTCGACCACCCAATACTCGTCGCCGAACTTGATTAGGTCGATGGGCGGCAGCGGGATCAGCTCGTCATTGGCGCGCAGGATGCGCTGCCAGCGCGATCGCCAATCGTCCGAGCGGCGATCACGCAGCGGCAGAAAGTCACCGCCGCGCTGGCCTGGTCCCTCGACGGCCGTGCCCTTGATCTGGTCGAGCGGCACGCTCTGCAATCCCAGCTCGCGAATCGATGCGCGGTGCGCTTCAGGGTGCACGTCCCAGAGATTGGCCAGCGGCTGCTTGGCCATGCTCCGTACACGCCTTACGCGCGCGCCGCTGCGCTCCGAGATCGCCCTGCCGGCGCTTCGCGCGACGCTGCCCATCGGCCGCAGCCCGGCCGAGATGACGCTGCTGCCGGCGTCGGCAATCGACGAGGCAAAGCCGGCGATCGCCGAGCGCGATTCGGGCTCGTCCGGCCGCTCGTTCGATTCCTCGTCGTGAGGCGCGCCCTCAACGTCGAGTGCTTCGTCGGGTGGATTGGGCTGGTCCGTCACGGATTGAGGCTAGCGGCGTGACACGAGAGCTGTCACACGACGGGTTGAACCTGTGCGCAGAAGGTCCACTGCGCGCTCCAAGGAGGTGAGTTGTGAAAGATGTGATGTGCCCGTGGTGCGAGGCAGACCTCGTGCTCGAGGCGGCTGAAGAGCGGGACGGCCAGACCTGCCCTGAGTGCCTGACTGCATGGAGCTACGTCGACGAGCGGGAGTTCGAGCTGGCTGCCGCCGCCTAGAGAGGCTCAGTACCTGGGAGCTGCTTCTGCCCACGCATTCTCGGCGATTAGCTGCGCGTAAGCGGGCTTGATGACGCCGTTGATGATGCGGAGTCGCTCGTCAAACGGAGCGAAAGCACTCTTCATCGCGTTGAGCGTCAGCCACTGCATCTCATCGAGCCCGAAGCCGAAGACGCGCGACAGGGTTGCCATCTCATCGCTCAGCGTGACGCCGCTCATGAGCCGGTTATCGGTATTGACCGTCACCCGAAACCGCAGCCGGCGGAGCAGGTCGATCGGGTGCTCCTCGATAGACGCCACGGCTCCCGTGTGCACGTTCGAAGTCGGGCACATCTCGAGCGGCACGCGCTGATCGCGCACGTAGCTGGCCAGGCGGCCCATCGAGATCTCCCCATCAGCTCCGACGGTGATGTCGTCGACGATCCGCACGCCATGGCCAAGGCGATGGGCGCCGCACCACTGCAGCGCCTCCCAGATGGAAGGCAGTCCAAACGCCTCGCCGGCGTGGATGGTCAGGTGAAAGTTGGCGTGATGAATGAGGTTGAAGGCGTCGAGGTAGCGCGTCGGCGGAAACCCCGCCTCAGGCCCTGCGACGTCGAAGCCAACTGTGCCCGCATCGCGAAAGCGGATGGATAGCTCGGCAATCTCGACTGATCGCGCGAACTGGCGCATCGCGGTCACGATCAGACCCATCTTGATGCCGTACGCGGCGCTGCCCTGGCTGAAGCCGTCGAGAATCGACTCGACGACCTCGTCCAGGCTGAGGCCGCCGTGGGTGCTCAGCTCGGGCGCATAGCGGACCTCGGCATAGATGACCCCGTCGGCCGCCAGATCCTCGGCGCACTCGACCGCAACGCGGGTCAGCGCCTCGCGCGACTGAAGCACGCCGACGGTGTGATCGAAACCCTCTAGATAGAGCTCGAGGCTCTTGCGGTCGGCGCCGGCGGTGAACGCCCGCGCCAGCTCGCCCGGATCGGTGGTCGGCAACCCGCCGTAGCCGCCGTCGCGGGCCAGCTCGATCACTGTCTGCGGACGCAGCCCGCCGTCGAGATGGTCGTGCAGCAGCACCTTGGGCGCCTTGCGAATGACGTCACGTTCGATCACCGGCCCAAGGATAAGCCGCCGGTAAGCGTGCGCTGCAACAATGCAGGGACTTGCAGTTGCACTGCATACTGTGCAAGTCGTTACAACGACCTAAAGGAAAAGTGCATAGCCGCCAGGGCAGATACCCGGTCCCCCAGGGCCGGAACCCCCCGATCGGACCGCCCCAGCGGTCCTCGCCCCGCGCTTGCCCAAACCAGGCCACGACCGTGCCGTGTGGCCAGACCTGCTCGGGAATCTGCCCACATCGGCCCAAACCTTCGTCACCGCTGCCGTGTTTGCGGTGTTCGGGTAGAGGGGAGGCAGGAATTTTGCCAGTCACCACAGGCGTTCAGAGGACGCCACGCCGCAGGTTCGCTGTTCTGCTGTTCGCTGCCGCTTTCGGCACGGCGCTTTTGCTCCCCTTCGCGGGAGGCGCCAGGGCCGACTCGCCAGCCGTTCCCAAGGCGGTCTTTGTCGTCGGTCCGACCAACAGCTTGACCGACTACAACCTCGTGGAAGCAGAGAACATGGCCCAGCAGGCCGAAGCGGCGGGCATGGACGTGCGACGCGTCTTCTTTCCTCACGCCACGTGGGACAACGTGCTGGCAAACATCCAGGGCGCCAACCTCGTCGTTTACATGGGTCATGGCTACGGCTGGCCCAGCCCGTATACACAGCAACTGACCGAGAGCCGCCAGAACGGCATGGGATTGAACTCGTTCGATGGCAGCTCGCCCGATCAGTACACCTACTACGGCGCGAACAGGCTGCGTGAGAGCGTCGTGTTGGCGCCGAACGCGATCGTCTATTTGAACCACCTGTGCTACGCATCCGGGAACGGCGAGTCGGGCATGGCGGTCCCGAGCGAGGACATCGCCCGCCAGCGAGTCGACAACATGGCCAACGGCTGGCTCGCCACAGGCGCTCGCGCCGTGTTCGCCTACAGCCGCAAGCAGCAGCTCAACTACCCGCAAGCGCTGATGAATTCGAATTCGTCTGTGGACCAGCTGTTCATGACTCCGGCGACGGGCGCGCGGGCCGGCTCGGTGTGGGGCTTCGTCGGCTGGCACGACAACCGCTTCGCCTCGGAACGAACGCCCGGTGCGGTCAACCATCTCGATCCGCACCGGAGCGAGGGCTACTACCGAGCCGTCACCGGCGACCTGAACATGACCATGGCCGAGTGGCGCTCCGGTGCAGGCTCGGGCGATGATCCGCCCCCGCCGCCGCCCGATGAGGGCGAGGCCCCCCAGATCACCGAGCTGACCGCCGGGGTCAGCGGCCAGTTCGCCACGACCGGCGACCCGGTCGGCTTCCACCCCAACGGCGACGGCCTCGACGAGGAGCTGGCACTGCGCCACACGGTCACCCGCGCCGCGTACCTGGACGCGACCGTCACCAACGCGGCCGGTCAAACGGTCAAGAGCTACAGCATCTGGTCGGCGAGCGGCTCGGGTGGCTCGCGCTGGAACGGCAAGGACCGCGATGGGCGCTTCGTGGCCGACGGCCTGTACACGTTGACGTATGTGCCGCGCGACGCGACCGGGGCTACCGGTGAAGCGGTGTCGACACAGGCCCTCGTGCTGACAGCGATCAAGCTCGGCCAACCCTCGAAGCCGGCGATCTTCACCAGCGACGCAGACACGATGGCCAAGTCGGTCCAGCTCGCCGTCACCCTGAACAAGACCGCCGACGTGGGCTGGCGTCTGCTCGATGCCGAAGGCACCGTCGTGCGCACGGTCCGCTCGGCGAGCAGTGCGCCGTCGGGCAAGCTGACGTTCGCATGGGATGGCCGCGCCGACGACGGGACCTGGGTGCCCGATGGCTGGTATCGCAGCGTCGTGACGGCGACGACCGCGCTCGGCTCATACGCCCAGGAGCGGTCCGTCTATGTGGGCGCCTTCCGGGTCACGCCTTCGATCTCATCGCCGGAACGGGGATCCAAGCTGACGCTGACCATCATCAGCAGCGAAGGACTGGCGAGCTCGCCGACCGTCCGCTTCAGTCAGCCCGGCCTCGAGCCGTGGTCGGCCACGGCCACGCGCGTCGACGGCAAGAAATACAAGCTGACAGTGACGCTGCCCAGCGGCGGTGACGCCGGCACGCTGGCCATGGAGATCACCGGCAGGGACAAGGAAGGCGGTCAGAACGCAGGGACAGCCAGTCTGCCTCTGCGCTGATCACCGCGGACCAGTCGCGCGCCGTCAGGAACCGTCGGCGAGGCGGTCCACGAATCGCGCGACCCGGTCGAGGGCGTCGTCCAGGACGGGCTTGAGGCCGTGGCGCACCTTCGGATAGGTCACCAGCTCAGCGTGCTTCAGGGTTGAGATCGCCTGCCGAAGCAGGTCAATGCGCGCGAAAGGGTCGGCTTCGCCCGACAAGAGGAGGACGGGGCAGTCGATCTTCGGCCAGTGATCGACCCGTGACTCCCACGCGGGCTTGCCGGGCGGGTGCAGCGGGTAGCTGAGAAGGATGAGGCCACGCGGGGGTTCCTCGGCTGCGAGAAGGCTCGCCACCCGACCGCCGAACGAATGGCCGCCGATGATCGCCCCGCTAATGACGTCGACCTGTTCGCGATAGGCGTTAACGGCACGGTCCGCCCGACCGACCGGAAGGGCGACCGTCTCGGCGGCAATGTCGCGCCGGCGCAGGCCTTCGACATGCGGAAGCATGCTGTCGGCAGTGCCGGAGGCGCCGTGGGCCAGGTAGACGATCATGGCCGGCGAGTCTACCGAGTTTGCTTCGCGGGATTTTCTGCGCCTCACCGGGACGTGACACACAAGCTGTCACGGCCGAGGCCCAGATTGTGCTCATGGAAACCGCCCAGATAGTTGCTCTACGGGTCGCCCAGCCGCGTCGGACCAGTGTGCATGTCGAAGATGACACGGTGCTGTTCGATGGCCTGCGGCTGACCGACAGGTCGCTGGCTGCGTTCGTCGAGCAGCGGCCGCCGGACGATCGGCCGGAGCTGGCCGAGAGGGCGATGCGCATCGGCCTCCATGCACTCCAGGACGCCGGCACCTCACTCGACGTCGACTTTGTTCGACGCGAGTTCGACGCGCTGCTTCAGCGCAGCGTGAGCGTCAACGAACGGGCCGCGACCGAGCTCGACCAGGTTTTGCGCGCCAACTTCGCCGATACCGAGGGCAGGCTGCCGCGTACGCTCGAGAAGTTCCTCGGCGACCGTGGCCAGCTGAACCGATTCGTATCGGAGCTGTTCGATGAGGGCAAGCGCGACAGCGCCATCGGCCGTCTGCGGACGCTACTTGGCAGCTATTTCGACGGTGACGCTTCGCGCCTCGCACAGCTGCTCGACCCCACCCGTCTCGGCTCGCCCATGTACCAGTTCCGGAGCGAGATCGGCCTCGCTTTTGAGAAGCTCAATGAGCGGCTGACTGCGATCGAGGCGGCCTCCGCGGCACGTGGCGCCGAACGCTCCAAGTCGTCAGCCAAGGGCAACGACTTCGAGGAGCTGCTCGAGGAGATGCTCGGCACGGCGGTGCGTGGCTCGGGCGATGTCGTCGAGCGAACGGCTGCCGCAGTTGGCGACGTCATCCGCTCGCGCAAGGGCGACTTCGTGCTGACCGTGGACCCGCAGCTGTGCAGCGGCATGGACGTGCGCGTCGTGATCGAGGCCAAGGACCGTGCCTGCTCGTGGCGCGAGATCCGCGAGGAGCTCGATGCCGCGCGGCGCAATCGTGCGGCCTCGGTTGCGATGGCTGTCTTCACGCCCGGTCATGCGCCGAGCGGCGTCGCGCCGTTCGACATGCGCTTCGGCCACGTCTTCTGCGTGGTCGACCCTGAGTCACCTGACGAGGCCACGCTCGGCGCGGCGGTGCGATTGGCGCGGCTGCTGGCCGTTGCTACTCAAGCGGCCCAGGAGAACGAGATCGACGCCAACCGTGTGTTGCAGACGGTCGTCGCCATCAAGGCCGAGCTCGAGGTCGTGCGGCGCCTCAAGACGCAACTGACGTCGATCAGGAACAGCGCTTCAGAGGTCGCTGCCGGCCTGGACCGCCTGCGCGATCAGGTTCTGGCTCGCGTCGCAGAGGCCGAGGCGCAGCTTCAGGCGCCCGTCGCCGACTGACGTCGGTCGAACGCCGCGCGAACCCTTTCGACCAGTCTCGCCCGCCACATCAACAACACGAGCACGGCCCAGGCGACCGCTGCCCCGGCGATAAGCGCGATGTCCGGCCACGCAAGCGGGGTCAGCTCGAAGAAGTCACGCACCGGCGGAACCACGAAGAAGAGCCCGTACAGGGCGAGCAGTGCAAGTGCCAGGACGGTCGGGCGCACATCGGCGCCGTCCGCGTCGGCGCCGCTCATCGACTCGCCGACCGGCGGCTCGAGCAGCGGCAGTAAGCCGAGGCCGCAGAAGACGGCGAACGTCGTGAACGCGGTACGGGCGTAGACCAGGTCGTCGGTCGAGTTGAAGAAGTAGTAGTAGATCGGCAGGCCCAGCGCGGCGAGCGCCAACGCGGGCGGAATTACCAGGCGCAGAATGCGCCGCAGCGAATCGAGTCCGGGCCGGGCCGGCCTCGCCCAGAGAGCGAGGAATAGTGCCGGAATGCCAACCGTCAGCAGTGCCAGGACGGTGTTGTGGCGCGGCGAGACGGGCATGGCCAGGCCGAGCAGCGCGGCGCCGAAGATGACCAGCGCCATGTACATCGCGCGAGTGAGGAAGAGATGCAGGCTGTCCTGCATGCCGCTGATGATGCGCTGTCCCTCGACAACGGCGGCCGGCAGCGCCGAGAACGAATCCTCGAGCAGCACCATGTCGGCGACGGCGCGCGTCGCCTGGCTGCCGCTTTGCATCGAGATGCCGAGGTGCGCCTGCTTCAGCGACATGACGTCGTTGACGCCGTCGCCGACCATCGCCACCCAGTAGCCGCGCGAACGAAGCGCCTCGACCAGCCGCGCCTTGAGCGACGGCGGGACGCGGCCGAAGATCGTCGCCTTGCCGACGGCATCGGCAAGACCCGCGTCGTCCATGTCGATCAGGTCGATGCCGGACATCGGCGGGCCTTCGATCACCAGGCCGATCTGTCGCGTCAGAGCCGCAACCGTGGTCGGGTTGTCGCCGGAGATGAGCTTCAGGCGCACGCCGGCGGCGGTGAGGCGCTCGAGCGTCTCGCGCGCGTCTGGCCGGAGCTGCTCACGCAGGGCAAAAAGGGCCAGCGGCGCGACGCCCTCCGGGATGACCGCGGCATCACCCGGGTCGCGCAACGATGCCGAGTCGGGTACGCGGGCAAATAGCATCACGCGCAGGCCCTCGTCGGCCCACTGGCTCGTGACCGTGCCGATCTCGGTCGCGACCGGGCCGGTCTGGCCGCCCTCGGCGCGCGGCGCGACGACCTCTGGCGCGCCGAGGATGTAGCTCGCGCCCGACGCGTAGCGCAATCCACTCCAGCGCAGCTCGGACGAGAACGTCACCTCATCGGCGATCTCCTGTTTCGTGCCCTTGTAGGCCACGCGCAGCGCGTCCGCACTGCGCGTGGCCAGCGTCGCCGAGGCGAGGAAGTCGCCGAGGGCGGACGACACTTCCGCCTCGTCGGCGAACGTCTGGACACGCACGAGCTCGATCAGCGGCGTCGTCAGCGTGCCCGTCTTGTCGAGGCACAGCACATCCACGCGGCTCATCGACTCGACCGCGCTGGAGCGCTGGATGAGCGCCTTGCCGCCCGCCAGGCGGACGATGGCCAGCGCGTAGGTCACGGTGATCATCACCACCAGGCCCTGCGGCACGAGCGCGATGAGCACGGCAGCGGCGCGTGCGGTCGCGACCGGATCCAGGCCGCCGAACGTCATCCAGATGCCGATCGCCACCGGCACGGCGGCGATCGCGACCAGGATGCTCATCGCACGCATCACCCTCGAAACGTCGCGCTGGAGCGGAGTGGCATCCTCGCGGAACGCTCGTGCCGCGCTCGTCAGCCGGTTGGCAAATGACTCGGCGCCGACGCGAGTGGCGCGGTAGGTGGCCGAGCCGCTGACGCACACGCTGCCCGACAGCACCTCGTCGCCCGCGTGCTTCGGAATCCGGTCGGCCTCGCCTGTCAGCAGCGATTCGTCGACCTCCATCGCGCCGCCGACGACGCGACCGTCGAGCATCAGCTGATCGCCGAGGCGGACGATCATCAGGTCGCCAAGGACGGCCTCGCGCTGGTCGGTCACCCGCTCGGTGCCCGAGCGCAGGATCGTTGCCGTGGGTCGGGTGAGGATGCTCAGCCGATCGAGAGTCTGCTTGGCGCGCGCTTCCTGGTAAACGCCAACCACGACGTTGACGACGACCAGCACGACCGTGACGGCTGCATCGCCGTACAAACCGAGCACGGCCAGGACGACCGATATTCCGACGAGCAGCAGGTTGACCGGGTTGAGCGCGTTGTCGCGCAGGATCTCGACGTAGGTGCGCCCGGTGCGGATGGCCGCATCGTTGCCCATGCCCTGGGCGCGGCGCTGCTGGGCCTCCTCGTCGCTCAGCCCTTCGTCGGGAGTCGGCGGCAGGTTCTCGAGGCGCGGGTCGTCGCGAACGTCGTCGGTCATCCGGCTGATCGTCGCACAGCACGGCCCCAGCGCGGGCCCAGCGCGAGCGCAGCCCGTGGCGACCGTCAGCGGGCGACGAGGACTGGCACCTCGCTGTTGTAGACGACGTATTCCGACACGCTGCCCAACAGAAACCGCCCGGCTCGACCGCGCCCATGAGTGCCGACGACGACCATGCCCGCCTGTTCGGCCTCGGCGGCGGCCACGATGCCCGGCCCGGCCTCACCCGTCCAGAGCAGGAAACTCGAATAGACACCCGATGCGCGACCGCGTTCGACGATCTCGAGCAGTCGCGGCTCTCTCTGGGCGCGATGCTGGTCGATGCGCGTCGTTTGGGAGCCGATCGTTGCGCGGTCGCCGACCTTTTCGTCGGAGTCGATGACATTCACGACCAGCAGGCTGGCCTGGAGCAGGCGGCACAGTTCGATCGCCTGGCGCGTCGCCTCGTCAGAGGCAGGCGATAGGTCAGTCGCCAGCAGGATCGTTCGAATTGAAGTGCGTTGGCCAACGCCGAGCGGATTTCGGTCGACGGCTGCGGTCATGCGGGCCATGCTGGCCCGTCGAGCGGGCCGCCAATAGTGACCTTCGGCCCTATTCGGGGGCCAAGTGGGCACTGCTAGCCTGTCGTCGATGAGCATGGAGCAGGCAGCGACGCTACCTGTCCACGACCTCCTGGCAACGCTCGAAGGTTGGCGCACCGAGCCATCGGCGAACACGGCTGAGCTCGTTGCCGGCTCGCTTCGACGGATCCTCGAGGCATACGGCGCTCGTGGCGCTTACGTTCAGATTGACGCGTCGCGGCTACCGGCACTGGAGCTCGGAGTCGGCACGATGAGCGATCGACCGGGAGACGATGGACCGCGTCCCCTTTTCGTCGAAACCAGCCTGGCCGGCGTCCCACAGAAGATTGCTTCCCTCTGGCTCGACGTGCCGCCGGAAACGATCTCGGTGATCAGCGACGCCGTGAGTCTCGCGCTCGAAGCCACCTGGTCCAGGAACGAAGCGCAGGCGACGCGTCACCAGCTTCACGCACTCGACGAGGCAGTTCGTGGCATCGCCAGCATCGGGTCGGTGGAGGACGTCCTCCAGCACATAGTCGACCGCGTGCGAGAGCTGGTCGCCGCGCAGTATGCGGCGCTGGGCATCGTCGGACCATTCGGCGACCTGCAGCAGTTCATCACCAGCGGCGTCACCGAAGAGCAGCGAGCCGCGATCGGTCCCCTGCCCCGCGGTCACGGCGTGCTCGGTTTCATCATCCAGGAGGATGCCTCCTTCCTGATCGACGACATCGCCACCGATCAGCGCCGCTTCGGCCTTCCACCCAATCATCCAGAGATGCACTCGTTCCTGGGCACACCTGTGCGCAGTCAGGGCCGGTCCATCGGCAACCTTTACCTGACCAACAAGCTGACCGCGCGGCGGTTCTCGGCCGACGACCTCGAGCTCGTCGAGCGTTTTGCGCTTCATGCCGGGATAGCCATGGAGAACGCGCGGTTGCACGAGGAAATTCAGCGGCTGGCGATCGTCGAGGAGCGCCAGCGCATCAGCCAGGATCTGCACGATTCGATCATCCAGAGCCTCTACGCAACGTCGCTGTCGCTCGAGGACCTGCCCGAGATCATCGCCGAGGACCCGGCGGAGGGAGCGGCTCGTGCCGACCGCGCAGTCGATGCGATCCACGGCACGATCCGCGACATCCGCAACTTCATCATGGGCCTCCAGCCCGAGCTACTCGAGGATGCCGATCTCGGATCCGGCATCGAGACCCTGGCCGCGGAGTTCCGGGTCAACACCATGATCGACCTCGAGGTCCGGATCCGATCGGAGAGAGTGCCAGTCGAGACCATGCAGGCGACGCACCTGCTCGCCATTACTCGCGAGGGACTGAGCAATGTCGCGCGTCACAGCGGGGCCACGCGTGCGTCAGTCGAGCTGACGCAAGACGACGGCTGGCTGCGGCTGACCATCACCGACAATGGCGGCGGCTTCGAGCCCGATCAGCCTCGGAGCGCCAACCAGCGCGGCCTTTCGAACCTTCGTGCCCGAGCGGCCGCCATCGGCGGCACGCTGACGATCACCAGCGAGCCAGGAGTGGGCACCAGCATCGCAGCCGAGATACCGCCAGGAGTCGAGGGTGACTGAACAACAGGCCGAACGCCAACATCGACTGCTCGTCGTCGATGATCACGAGGTTGTCCGTCAGGGTCTGGTCGCAATGCTCGATCGGCGTCCGGGGTTCCAGGTGGTCGCCGAAGCGGGCACGGTCGCCGAGGCGATCGAGATGGCTCGTCACCATAAGCCCGACCTGGTTGTCATGGACGTCCGCCTGCCGGACGGGTCGGGCATCGAGGCGTGCCGCGAGATACGCGCCGAGATGCCGGCGACGAAGGTCGTCATCCTGACCAGCTATCCGGACGAGGAGGCGGTCTTCTCGGCAATCGTCGCCGGGGCCAGTGGCTACCTCCTCAAGCAGGTGCGCGGGCGCGACCTCATCGCAGCGCTCGAGGCCGTTGGGCGCGGTGAGTCGCTCCTCGATCCAGCAGTGACCGAGAAGGTGCTGGAACGAGTACGCCGCATCGCGACCGGCGGTGTTTCGGACGATCTCGCACAGCTGACCCCACAGGAGCAGAAGATCCTGCTGCTGGTGGCCGAGGGTAAGACGAACAAGGAGATCGCGGCCGAGGTGTTCCTGTCCGACAAGACGGTCAAGAACTACGTCAGCTCGATCCTGTCGAAGCTCAACCTCCAGCGCCGCGCGCAGGCGGCCGCCTATCTCGCCAAACGACACGGGAACAGCTCCTAGTCGAAGGCGATTTGTGCCGTCGACTCCTTACGCGTCGTCGCGCGCTGGCACGCAGCTCGACTGGTAGCTCAGTGGGACCGTTCGGCAAGAGGTCCGGCACAAGCGGGATCACAATGTCCACCGTGCCTGAAGCAGCGGCCGCCACGTGGGCCGGATAAGGCGCCGAGGTTAATAGGCGCAGAACGCGCGAATTGCCGCCCAATGCGCTGGCCAGGATGGCCTCGAAATGTCGAGAGGTGGCCCACTGGAGTGCCGCCTCCATGAGACGTCGGCCGATGCCGCGGCCCTGGACCTGGTCGCTGACGGCCACTGCGAGCTCGAGCCGTCCAGGACCCGCCGGTTCGAGACACAGGTGGCCCACCACTCGAGAGCGGTCTGCATCGTGGGACAGGGCGACGAAGCCTTCGTCATGCATGTGGTCCGGAGTGCAGAACGAGCGCATGGTCTCGTCGCTCAGGCTTCCCGACCCCAGGAATCGGGAGTAGCGGCTGTCCTGCGAGAGGCTCGCGTAGAAGTCCGGCAGCAACTCTCGATCTGAGGGCTGGATCCGCCGGATGACGACATCTTCGTCTGCGTGCCAGCTGCCCGCCGGTTCAATGTGGTCGATCTTGGCGGCCTCCGCTCCGACGATATCAGCCAGCGTTGTGCGAGCCAGACGCTCCACAAGTGCCTTTTGTGCCTGGGCGAATACCTCGTGGACGTCGCACGGGTTATTGGCGTTGCACCGTCCGTCGCGCAAGACGCATGTCGTGCGGTGCGTGTCGCCCTCGACCGCCTCCACCACTGCCAGGATGCTGATCGTGTCGGACGCGGCAGCGAGGCGGTACCCACCTGACCGACCGATCCTTGCGTCAACAAGCCCGGCGTGCACCAGATCGCCCATCACCTGGGTCACGAACCGGCCCGGGATCTGTGTCTCAGCGGCGATGGCAGCGCCAGAGCTGATCTGGCCGGCACGCCGAGCGAGGCACAACATCCCGCGGATGGCGTAGTCGGCACGGCGTGTGAGCTCTGGTCGCACGCCCACATTTCGCGCCATTTTCGGCCCCCCGAATAGGGCCGAATGGCACCTGTCCGGCAGCGAAACGATCACCAATCTGGTGACAGTTAAATCGCTGTTCCACACGGAGACCGGAAATGCGCTCGTCCCTTCGAATCATCATCGTGCTCATCGCCGCCAGCCTCACCGTCGCCTGTGCCGGAAAGGGCGGGCCGACGTGGACCTATCGCCCAGACGCGAGCGAAGCGCCCGCGCCCGCGTCGCCGACGGCGCCTGGCGGCGCGATGGGTACAGGCAGCGTCATCCCCGACCTGACGCCCAAGGCCGAGCTCGAACCTGTTCCGACGGGCGAGGTCAATGTGGCCTACGCGCCGAGCGTGCCGCCGGCCGCAACGCGGACGAGCCAGGCGATCGTCGACGTCCAGTTCGACATCGTCGAGGGCGTCCAGGCAATCGATCCGGCCCGCGGAATCGAGTACACCACCTGGGGTTACCGGATCCGCGGCGACGACGAGACGCTTGCTGGAACCCCGGGTCCGATCGTGCGCGCCCGTGTCGGCGACGTCTTGCGCTTCACGATCAGCAATCTGTCGACCAACTCGATGCCGCACAACGTCGACTTCCACGCCGTCACCGGTCAGGGCGGCGGCGCCGCCGACACGACCGTGAATCCGGGCGAAACCGCCGTCATCGAGGGGCGCCTCCTCTACCCCGGCATGTTCATGTACCACTGCGCCGCGGGCGACGTGCCGGGCCATATTGCCCAGGGCATGTACGGCGGCATCCTGGTCGACCCGGCCGAGCCGCTGCCGCCGGTCGAGCACGAGCTGTACATGGTCCAGTCGGAGTACTACACGACCGAAGGGGCCGATGGCTCCCTCACCACAGATCGAGCGGCGATGACCGACGAGCACCCGTCACACGTCGTCTTCAACGGCGCCGTCGGTGCGCTGACCGGGGACAACGCCCCGCGTATCGAGGTCGGCGAGACGATGCGCATCTACTTCGTCAACGCCGGGCTCAACCTCGACTCGAACTTCCACCCGATTGGGTCGCACTGGGACAAGGTCTACCAGGAGGGCGCGCTGCTCAATGCTCCTCTGCGGGGCTCGCAGACGACGCTCGTTCCTGCCGGCGGCGGCACTGTCGTGGAGCTGATTGGCCAGGTCCCGGCGACCATCGTGCTCGTCGACCATGCCCTGACCCGTGCCTTTGACAAGGGGGCGATCGGCCAGATCGTGGTCACCGGTGATCAGAACCCGGAAATCTTCGAGCCGTTCGGCCTGACCGGCTCGCCCGCGCCCGCTTCACCCGGCGCATCAGCGACGCCTTCGCCGGCCGATACCTCGGCACCGTCCGAGTCCCCAGCCGCCAGTGGCTCGCCCGCTCCGAGCGGCTCTCCCAGCACGGTCGAGGTAAGCATCCTCGCCGGCTCGTCCACGTTCCAGGACGCTGACGCGCCCGACGAGTTCGCCGAGACCGAGGCGCCCGCCGACTACAGCGTCAACGAGCTGATGATCACGCTCGGCACGACCGTCACCTGGACGAACAACGACACGGGCATGGTCCACACGGTCACCGCGGTCGACGGCTCGTTCGACTCGGCGATCCTCCAGCCCGGCCAGAGCTTCAGCTACACGTTCAACGATCCCGGCGACTTCGAGTACTTCTGCTCGCCTCACCCGTGGATGCGCGCCCGCGTCAGCGTGATGATGCACTGAGCGGCGACACTGCTGGCCGACCGGTGAGTACCGGAAAATGGCGCCGAGGAAGGCAACCCTGATGCGAATGGCCGATGCCACCGAAGCTGTAGCCGGGATCAGATCGGGCGATCAGATCTGGCTTCATGCGGCCGCGTCCACGCCTTCGGTCCTGCTCGACGCGCTGGTCGCTCGCGCAGACGACCTGAACGACGTCAGGGTCGTGCACTTCCATTGCGAGGGACCGGGGCCACACCTGGCGCCGGAGATGGCCGGCCACTTCTTTCACCGCGCATTGTTCATCGGGCCCAATGCGCGCGCGGCGGTGAACGAAGGGCGGGCCGAGTACATCCCGGCGTTCCTATCTGATGTTCCGACCATGCTTCGCCGCGGGCTGCTGCCTCTCGACGCGGTGCTGATCAACGTCTCCCCGCCCGATCGCCATGGATATTGCTCGCTCGGCACGTCGGTTATCGCGCTGCCGACAGCAATCCGAACTGCGAAGACGGTCATCGCTCAGATCAATGCGGCGGTGCCGCGGACCCTCGGCGACAGCTTCGTCCACGTCTCCGACATCGACATTGGCGTGGAGGTAGACGTTCCGCCCTACACGCATGAACCCGCGGCCATCGGCGACGTCGAGCGGCGCATCGGTGAGTACGTTGCGGAGCTGGTTCCAGATGGCGCGACGATCCAGATGGGTATCGGCGCCATCCCAGCCGCGGTGGCCAGATCTCTGACCGGCAAGCGCGACCTGGGCGTTCATACCGAGATGATGACCGACGTCGTGCTCGAGCTGGTCGAGGCGGGCGTGGTCACCGGCCGCGCCAAGGAGATCAACGCCGGCCGCATAGTGGCCACGTTCATGCTCGGCAGTGAACGGCTGTACCGGTGGGTGGACGACAACCCGATGGTCGAGATGCGGCCGGTCGAGTACACCAACGACACAGCGGTCATCAGGCGCTTCAAGCGCATGGTCGCCATCAACTCGGCGATCGAGATCGATCTCACCGGGCAGGTATGCGCCGATTCGATCGGATCGCGGCTGTACAGCGGGGTTGGCGGCCAGATGGATTTCGTGCGCGGCGCGGCATTGTCCGACGAGGGCCGGGCGATCATTGCTCTGCCGTCTACCGCCGCAGGTGGCTCGGTCTCACGAATCACCCCGTACCTGACACGAGGCGCGGGCGTGGTGACGACGCGTGCCCACGTCGAGACGATCGTCACCGAATGGGGCGTGGCCGAGATGCACGGCCGCTCGATCCCCGATCGCGCGCGCCAGCTCATCCAGATTGCCGATCCACGGTTCAGGGACGAGCTGGCGGCGGAGGCGAGGTCGGCCAGGCTGATCTGACCG
>DASQLS010000064.1:0-9227 GCA_035629915.1 Candidatus Limnocylindrales bacterium
GCCGGCATCGCCTGCCTGGTGTACATGACCAATCCGAAGTTCCTGTACTTCAACGCCCAGTTCTCGTACGAGTCGCTGGCGCTGCCACTGGCCGCGCTGGTCCTCTATCTGATTGCCCGGCGCGGCCATTCGGGACCAGCGCGGTGGCTGGGCCTGACGGTGATCGCGCTCGTGACCCTGCCGGCGATCGTCACCACCCACCACGTCACCTCGGTCATGCTCACCGCGTTCCTGGTGTTGTGGGCCGTGGTTGGCTTCGTCATCCGCCGCCGCGACCGATCCAAGCCGGGCCGAATGGCGCTCGTCACGATGGTCCTGATTTCCGGCTGGACGCTGCTCGTGGCCACTGCCACGATCGGCTACCTGGCGCCGGCGCTGACCTCGACCCTGGCCGAGCTGTTCCGCCTGATCGGCGGCGAGATGGATGCGCGCGAGCTGTTCGTGTCGCGTACCGGCGAGGTTGCGCCACTGTGGGAACGGCTGATCGGTGCCGCCTCGGCGGGCATCACGCTGCTCTTGTTGCCGCTCGGCCTGATCGTGGTCTGGGCGCGCTATCGCTCGACGCCCGCGGTGGTGGCACTGGCCGTTGCCGCGTGCGCGTTCCCGCTGACGCTGATCGCCCGCTTTACCAGCGTCGGCTCGGACGTCGCCAGCCGCACACCCGAGTTCCTGTTCCTGGGCATCGGGCTCGTGGTTGCCCTCGCGCTGGCGCGGCTTTCGTTCACCGGCCGTCGTGGACGGCTGCAGACGGTCGCGGCCGGATCGGTGATCACGATCATGCTCATCGGCGGCGTGATCGTCGGACTGCCCGGCTGGGCCCGCCTGCCGGGCCCGTACCTCGTGTCCGCTGACGGCCGCTCGGTCGAGGCGGAGGGAATAGGCGCCGCGCTTTGGGCGCGCGACACCCTTGGGCCGGGCAACGTCGTCGTCGCCGACCGGGTCAACCGGATCCTGATGTCGACTTACGGAGAGCAGGAGCTGGTCACGACGTACGAGACGCGGCTGCCCGTCAGGCGTCTGTACCTGGCCGAAGAGATCGGAGCGGCGCAGCGCCAGATCGTCCGCCAGGGCGAGATCCTCTACCTCGTCGTCGATCGGCGGTTGAGCACCGGGCTGCCCGTCGTCGGCCACTACTTCGATCGCGGCGAGCGCGAGATCCTCGGCCCCGGCCGCGACCCGCTCGACCCGCAGATCCTGGCCAAGTTCGATCTCGAGCCCGAGGTCAGCCGCATCTTCGACAGCGGCAACATCCAGATCTACGACGTCGAGGCGCTCGGCAGGGTCTGAACCTGAGCCAACAGGCCGGCTCCCTCGGGACCTTCAGGTCGCTTGAACTGGCGCGCGGCCGTGCGACGCTGGCCAGGCACCGGAGATCCGGTGACCGGGCAGCCGGTGAATCGAAAAGGCACAACCGTCGCGAGGCGGTGTCGCAAAGCCGCGGGCCTGCACCAGCAGGCAGCCGGGCCGCCGAAATCAGCGCTATGAGCCGCCGCCGTCCGGCGGTCGCTCAAGTCGCCGAGCTTCGTCGTCCCGCTGACGTCTGGCCGCCCGTGGAGAGAGGCATAACTCCATCGTGGGTGGTCGGGGAGAGCGGCGGCGACGGGGCACGATCCCGTCACTCAGGGCACTGGCCCTGGTCGTGCTTCTGATGGCGCTCGTGGTGCCCTGGGTCTCCACCGCACCGGATGCGGCGCAGGCCGGCGACGGAGCCGCAGGCGGCGTGGCCGGCGCGGCAGGCTACTCAGGCTCGCTGCTCCTCGAACGGCGCGGCACGTGGCGCGAGCTGGAGATGGGCCAGGACAGCACCAACGTCGACGTGCGCGTCAATGTCCGCAGCGACAAGGCCGCGACCGGCTGGGGCCAGTCAGTCGCGCTTATCGCACGCGGTGCCGACGGCCTAACCGAGTACCGCGCCCGAGCCCGATTCGCCGCCGACGGCGACGTGATCCTGGCCGTCATCCGTGTATCGCGCGGCTCGCGGACGGTGATCGGCAAGGCGACGACCGTTTCCGGCATAGTTCATCGGCCGGGCTCGTTCGTTGCGCTGCGCGTCCGAGTCAGCGGCACGAGCCCAACCACCATCTCCGTCAAGGCCTGGCAGGCCGGACTCACCCAGCCGTCCGACTGGAACCTCGTTGCGACCGATTCGGAGGCGCGAGCGTCAACCCAGTCCGCCGATGCCGGCCTGCTGCGGCTTCGTTTCGGGGTCTCAGCGACGTCGACCAACGTACCGATCCGCTACGGCTACGACCGGGTTGCCGTTGCCGACGCACAGCCCGAAGAGCCACAGCCGACTCCGACTCCCACTCCGACGCCCTCGAACACTGCAGAACCGACTCCGGATCCGACTGTCGAACCCACCCCGACACTCACTGCTCCGCCGACACCCACTGCTCCGCCGACGCCGACCCCGACGCCGGCACCCACCGCCGCACCGACGGCCGCGCCAACCCAGACTCCTGCGCCGACGGCATCGCCGGTCCCTTCGCCAACGCCAACGCCCAGCACCTCACCGGCAGTGCCCGACAACGCGCGTTACGTCGCCGTCGGCGGGAGTGACGCTGCCGACGGATCAGTCGACCATCCGTGGCGGACGCTGCAGAAGGCGGCCGATAGCGCCACGGCGGGCATTACGGTCCTCGTTCGCAGCGGAACATACGCAGCCTTTTCGATGCGCCGATCGGGAACGGCCGTGGCACCGATCGCCTTCGCCGCGTACCCCGGCGAGCAGCCGGTCGTCGACGGCAACGACGCCGTCGAGTACACGATCCGGCTGACCGGGGTCAGCCACGTGACGGTCGAGGGCCTGACCGTGCAGGGCGGCTACGCCGAGAAGCACCACGGCGGCGGGATCATGGTCGAGGGCAGCTCCAACGTGCGCGTCCTGCGCAACCTCGTGCGCAACAACAAGGCCTTCGGGGTTCGGGCCCAGAACTCGACCAACGTGCTGGTCGAGGGCAACGAGATCACCGGCAATGCCGTGGGTGTCCACGTCGGCTCGGCAGGGCAGGGGACGGTGGTCGCCAACAACCTCATTCACGACAACACGCGGATGATGGTCAACACCGCGGACATCCCCAACGACGACGCCGGTGGCGAGGGCGTGGCGCTGGTCAGGACAACCGGCCGCGTGGTCATTCGCGACAACTACATCTGGGGCAACCGCTCGCCGAGCTACGACTACGGCTACGACGGCGGGGCGTTCTCGGTCTACGCGGCGAGCAACTGGGTCATCACGGGCAACGTGACGTGGGACAACCGGAACGTGCTCGAGACGGGCACCGACTCGGCCAGGACGCCGTGCGACGGCAACTCATTCACGCGCAACCTGAACTACGGTGCGACGACGGTTGATCGAACAGTTGGCATGGTCCTGCGCTGCGCGTCGAACACTCTCGTCGCCAACAACACCTTCCACGGCCTCCAGCACTGGGTGTTCGCCCTGTCACACAACCAGGGTGGCTGGGGCGGATCGATCGATGGCCTGCGCATCCTGAACAACGTCGTTTCGGTCGCCACGGGCAAGGTCTACGGCATCGATACCGCGCTGCCCGCGTCGGTGGCGATCGATTACAACGTGGTCCACAACACGGGCACGGGCTACCTCGCCACTGTGATGGGGACCGGAACGAAGAGCCTGGCCACCTTCAGCTCGTGGACCGGCTTCGAGTCGCATGGTGCGCAGGCCGACCCGCGCTTCGTGGACGTGACGAGAAGTGATTTCCGGGTTCGAGCCGACTCGCCGGCGATTGACGCAGCCACCCAGGTAGCCGGGGTGACCGACCAGTACAACGGTGCGGCTCCCGACATCGGCTACGTCGAGCACTGACCGCCGACAATAGGTGGGTGGAAAGGTACCCCGATTACCTGATCGTCGGCGCACCCCGATCCGGCACCACATTCATGTTCGACTACCTGGGCGAGCATCCGCAGATCCACAATTCGTCGCTCAAGGAGCCGCAGTTCTTCGCGACCGACCTCGATTCGGGCAGCTATCTCGAGTCGATGACGTTCACTCGCGATCGCGCCGAGTACCTCGCCCTGTTCAGTGGCGCGCGGCCCGACCAGCTGACCGGCGAGGCATCGACCTGGTACCTGTATTCCAGGGACGCCGCGGCCAACATTCACGCCGCGAACCCGGACGCGCGGATCATCGCCATGCTCCGCCACCCGGTGCAGATGCTCTACTCACTCCACGGCCGGCGGCTCTTTGCCGGCTCTGAAGATCTGCCCGACTTTGCCGACGCCCTCGACGCCGAGGCGGACAGACGTGCCGGACGCCGAATTCCCGAACGGGCGCGCAACGTCAAGGCGCTCTACTACCGGGATGTCGGCCGCTTTGGCGAGCAGGTAGAGCGCTACTTCGACACGTTCGGCCGCGACCGGGTGCACGTGGTGCTGTTCGAGGACTTCATCCGCGACCCGGCGAGTGCCTATCGCGGCGTGCTCGAATTCCTGGCTGTCGATGCCGAGTTCCGGCCGAGCTTCGAGGTCGTCAACGCGGGCGCCGAGCGGCGCAGCCAGCGGCTGCAGCAGGCACTCCTCGCGCCGCGCGTGATCAGGGCCGCCCGGATCGTATTTCCGCCTCGTGTCCGGCCGTACGTCGGTCGAGCGTGGGATCGAATCAACTCGCGGCCCCAGAAACGCCCGCCGCTCGACCCGCAGGTCGCGGCCAGCCTGCGCGCCGAGCTACTGCCGGATATCGAGCGGCTGGGCAAGCTGCTCGGACGCGACCTGGTCAGTCTCTGGAAGTAGCGGCTCAGCCGCCCGTGGCCACCTTTGCGACGGCCTCCCGGACGTCCGCCGAGGTCCGGCAGTGGATGACCTTGTCCTGGTAGGGCGTCAGGAACTCGGCCGTGGCCGAGCGACCGGCCTCGGTGGACTCGCGGTGGTAGCGGCGTGACTCCGGAATCGCGCGGGCCAGCTCCGCCAGCCGGCGGCCGTAGTCGCGGAACCTGAAGAAGCGGCGCCAGCCGCGCTGCCGGCGCGCCTCGGCGAACGCCTGCGAGTAGAAGCGGCGCACCATCCGGCTGCTGGCGCGGCCCCACGCAACGTGGTCGAGCCAGATGACCACCTCGGCAGCGTCCAGGAGCGGCTCGGTCCAGCCGAGGTGAACGCCCTCGGCCACCCAGCGCGGCGACTCGACAATGTCGGTGACCATCGCGTCGCGCTCCTCGGGCCTGCGCAGCGGCCCCGTGCCGCCACCGGCACGCACGATCTGATCCAGATCGTGCACGGGCAGCTCCGCCAGCCGCCCGATCTCCGCGGCCAGCGTCGTCTTGCCGCTGCCCATTCCACCGATGATCAGGACGCGCTCAGCCGCCATCGGTCGCTGGCTGGAGGATGACGAAGCGGATCTCGGCGTCGCTGTCGCCCTCGTACAGGCGGGCAACGACGGGCCGGTCGGCGACGTCGTCCGGCAGATCGACGAGCGTCTCCCAGACCTCGCCCGACTCGAGCTCGAGCGGGTACTCCTCGAGCACTGCGCCCGACGACGACAGGCGGACCGTGTACTCGCCGCCGTCACCGTCCGCGCGGACGCCAAGGCGCGCGTCGGCAGGCGGCTCGTCGACGCGGAACATCCACAGCGCCGCGGGTGCCGGGCTCTGCTGCGCGCCGGCAATCAGCCGGCTGCCGGCAAGAACGTTGGCCACGATGAGCAGCGCAAGGATGACCATCAACGCGCCCATCCGGGGCATGGTCACGAACGAGAAGGACGGCCCGACCGTGCCCCGCTCCACGCGCCGCATCCAGGCCGCCGCGCAGCCGATCACGGTCAGCGCCGAGAGTGCCAGCGACCACGTAAGCGGCGTCAGTCCGATGCCCGTCCACGCGAGCAGGAGTCCGGCGAGGATCGCCAGCGCGATGCTGCCACCGACCGAGATCAGCAGGCGCTCGACGGCGGGCAGGTCGAACGAAGGGAACACCGCGCAGACGTAGGCGTAGCCGGGCAGCAGCAGCACCAGCGGAATTCCGAGCAACGTTCGAAACAGGGGAGAAACGTCGAGCACGACCGCGACTGGAACGGAGACGGCGAGGACGATCACGACCATCAGGTCGCGCTGATCGAGCCACAGCCGCGCGCGCGCCGTCCGGCTCACGCCAGCAGCCCGCCGTAGACGGCCGCGATCCGATCGACCACGCTGCTGGCCATGAAGCGCGGCGCCCGAGCGCGCGCCGCGGCCGACATGGCGTCGAGCGCATCGGGCGCGGCGATGATCCCCTGCAGTGCCGCGGCGAGCGCGGCCGCGTCACCCGGCGGCATGAGCACGCCCGACTCGCCATCGGCTACGAGATCGGGCAGTCCGCCGCTGCGCGAGCCGACCACCGGGACGCCGCACGCCATCGCCTCGATCGCGACCGTGGGGCACGGGTCGGGGAAGCGCGACGGCACGATGCCCAGCGCGGCGCGCTGCCACGCGGCCATCACCGCCGGATGTCGCAAGTTGCTGATGAGCGTCACGTTGGCGGGCAGCGGATGGGGGTCAAAGTCGGACGATCGGCCGATCAGCACAAGCGGTGGCGCGTCGGTCAGTCGTCGGTAGGCATCGAGCAGGACCGGCACTCCCTTGTGAATCGACAGGGCCCCGACGTACAGCCAGAACGGAACGTCGGGCAAAGCTTCCAGCTGCGGATCGGTCGTGTCTGCCGTCTCGACCACGTCGTCCGGCGCAAAGTTCGGGATCACGGTGTAATTCGCGCCGTGGCGATCGAGCTCGTTGCCCTCGACGACCGCGTTGCTGACCGGCACGAACATGTCGACCGAGCGCAGCAGAGGTGGCCGTGTCGCCCAGTTTCCGAGGGTCACGACCATGCCCTTGGCAGTGCCGTAGTTGGCGCCGGCGCAACGCAGGCACTTCTCGAATCCAGGGCCGGAGCATTCGGCGCCGCGATACATGAGGCTGCGCTTGGCGCACGCGATCTCGTAGTCGTGGAGCGTCATCACCAGCCTCGCCCCACTGCCCCGCTTGTGGGGCAGGAACGAGTGGACCATCCAGTTGTGAGCGTGGACGACGTCCGGCCGCGCTCGCTCGAGGATGTCGCCCAGTGCCCGCGCGACCGCCGGGTCGGGGAATGGTGGCAGGTACGGCCGCCCGCTGGGCAGCATCGATGGCGCGCCCTGAGTCGTGCTGCGCAGCCGATGGACGCGCATTCCATCCTCGTCGTCGGTCGTTGGCTCGCCTGCGCCGATCGTGGCGACACTCACCTCGTGGCCGCGGCCGACGAGCTCGCGACTCAGGTTGCGCACGTACTGCTCAGAGCCGCCGATGAACGGCGGGTACAGCTCGGTCAGCATGAGCACCTTCACCACGAGAGCATCACCACCGCGCCGTCACCGAAGGCCGAGGATCTCACGATAGACGTCGACCAGGCTGGCCGCCGATTCGTCCCACGTCGGCAGGTCGAACTCCTGCGGTGCAGGTGTCGCCAGCTGCTCGACGACAGCGGTCGCAACCGACGCCGTGTTGCTGTCGATGGGGATCGCCCGGGCCAGACCGCTGGTGGCCAGCTCGGAGAGTCCCGACGTGTCGGCGACGAGCACGCGGCGGCGCAGGGCGAGCGCCTCCATCACCGCCACCGGGTTCGCCTCGTACTCACTCAGGAGGCAGACGAGGCTGGCGCTGGCCAGCACGGCGGCCATACCGCTTCGATTCGATGGGTCGATGCTGCCGACCTCGATGCGGTCACTTACCGGCGATGACGCAGCGAGCCGCCGTAGCTCGGCGTCGTACGGGCCGGCGCCGACGATGCGCAGGCGAGCCATGGGCCTCACGCGCAGGATGGCGGGGAGTGCCTCGATCAGCCGGTGGTGGCCCTTGTAGCGCTCCAACCGGCCGACCGACAGGATCAACGGCGACTCGTCGTCACTGGTGTCGCCGGCATCTGGCCAGGCCATCGCGGCGCCGTTCTGGATGGTCACGAAGCGCGACGGCGGCAGGCGCAGCTCGCGCGCGAAGAAGCGTGCCTCGAACTGCGAGACGGCAACCAGCTTTCGCGCACGAGCGAGCAGCGGCCGCAGCACTCCGCGCTGCGGGCCGCGCAGGCGGGTGCGCAGCTGGGATCCGTGGCCGCCTGAGTGGAACGTGAGCAGGAACGGCTTCTTGGTCGTGATCGCGCCGAGCATCGCCAGTGCCGGCACGAACGTGTGGTAGCCCTGACAGTGGACGAGATCCCAATCGCCGAGTGCGACGTCGCGAAGGATGCCCGGCGCGAAGTACCAGTCGCGGCGGGCGGGCCATGCGCCGACGCGTTTGGCAGGCACGCCACGCAAGGTCGACACGCCGCCGAGGACGTCGCGCCGCGGCAGCTCGCCGCTTCGATCGGTGGTCAGGATGGTCACGTCGAACCCGGCCGCGGCGACTCGTGGCGCGACCTCGTTGACGTGCGTCTCGACGCCGCCCATCACGGGATAGGCATTTGCCGAGACCATGACCACGCGCGGCTTGCGGCCCGCGCTGAACCGCCCCTTACTGCTCATTGCCGCTCAGGGTACGTGCCGAGCCTGGCTCGGGCCGCGGTACGCTTGGGCTATCACCCTGTGGGAGGCGCTCTGAGAAGTGCAGGCGATCATCCTTGCCGGCGGCCTCGGGACGCGGCTGCGTCCAACGGTCGGCGACGTTCCGAAATCGATGGCGGCTGTCGGCGGGCGGCCGTTCCTGGAGCATCTGCTCCATCAGCTGCAGCGCGCCGGCTTCGACAGCGTGGTCATCTGCGCGGGGTACCGCGCCGATCAGGTCACGGCGCATCTCAATGACGGCACGGCCTATGGGCTGGCGATCGAGATATCGACCGAGGAACAGCCGATGGGCACCGGCGGCGCGCTCAAGCTGGCCGAGCCACTGCTGCGCGGCGATCAATGGTTGCTGATGAACGGCGATTCCTACTTCGACATTCCGCTCGACGACCTCGTTCGCCGTCACGAGGCGGCCAATGCCCGGGCCACGATCGCGCTCGTACGCGTCGACGACGCGGCTCGATACGGCGCGGTCTCGCTCGATGATGGCGGCGCTGTGACCGCGTTCGTTGAAAAGGGCACGACCAGCGGCGCGGCGTCGATCAACGCTGGCCTGTACGTCATCGAGCGCCAAGTTCTGGCGCTCATACCGGCTGGGACGGCGGTGTCGCTCGAGCGCGACGTCCTGCCGGCGCTCATCGGACGCGGCCTGCATGGCGTGGAGTTCGAAGGCTTCTTCATCGACATCGGTGTTCCGGCCGATTACGACCGT
>DASQLS010000065.1:0-2689 GCA_035629915.1 Candidatus Limnocylindrales bacterium
CGCAGGCCAGGCGGCGCAGCGCGATCGGCTTACCGGACAGGTGTCGCTGTTCGACTCGAGCCCGGACTCGGCGCCATTGGAGCGGCCGCTGCCGGACAACATCACCGAGGCGCCGCCACGTGAGCGGCTGCGCTGGGAGAAAGAGCTGCTCGGCCTGTACCTGTCCGATCACCCGTTGGGCGAGCTGGCCGGCGTGATCGGCGAGTACGTGACCGCGTACAGCGGTGAGCTGGGCGAGGAGCTGGACCAGCAGCGCATCTGCGTCGGCGGCGTGGTTACCGAGGTTCGCCGCGTGATCACCAAGGCGCGCGCGACGATGGGCGTCGCCACGCTCGAGGACCTCCAGGGAACGATGGAGGTAATCGTCTTCCCGAAGGTCTTCGAACAGACTGAGACCACCTGGGCCGAGGACGCGATCCTGCTCGTCGCCGGCCGCGTCGATCACAAGGGGGAGGAGACGGTGCTCCTCGCCGATGCCGTCTGGACCTGGGAAGACGCCCAGGCACTCGGCTCGCCCGAGTTCGGGCGCGCTCTGGCCCGTACCGACCGCGGCCGGCGCAACGGCAGCGGCAACAACTTCCGCAACGGCGGCTCGTACGACCGATCGCCGACTGCCGTCGGGCCCGGCACCGAGAATGCGCCCGGCGCGTCGGTTGAGAGGACCCGGACGATCCACCTCGTTTCGCCGCTCCGCGGAGTCGACGTCAGCGGCTCGATCGAGGTGCGCATCGGCGGCGCTCCGAAACGGCACTCGGAGCGACCGGGGGCAACGCCCGCGGCTGCGGCTGCCCCGTCACCGCCACGCCCGATGGCCGCCGAACCATTCGCGCCAGCCGCAGTTGCGACGGCGCTTCCAGAGACGGACGAGGAACCGCCGCTGCCGGACGAGGCCGTCGAGCGCCTCGTCGCCGAGGAGCAGGCCGCGACCATGGCAACAGAGGCTTCAGCCGGCAGGGTCCTTCACGTCCGCTTCACAGCCGCCGACCAGGAGGCCGTGGTCGCGGCTTTCCAGGCATTGCGCGAGATCATCCACGAGCGCCCCGGCGACACGTCAGTTGTGCTGCACATCCCCGCCGGGCCCGGCCGCAGCCAGCGGATGGAGCTCCGCGTCGGCGTCGCCTATGACTCCGAGCTGGTTAGTGGAATCAAGCGCCGAGTCGGCGACGCGGTCGAGCTCAGCCTGAGCTGAGCCCGGTCAGGGCTATGGCTTGGCGGTTGCCTGATCCTCTTCGGGCAACACGACGCGGATCGAGTCCTCGCACGACGTGCACGTAAATACGCGTCCCTTCTGCCATTGCCGTTCGGGATCGTGCTCGGCGGTGTCGTGGCCCGGGCTGGCTTCCTCCATGGCGTGCCAATCGTCCCCGCCATGCGAGTGCTCGAAGCGCGGCGTTATCAATCCCTGAAGCTGGAACAAGACTCACCTCCATCAATTCAATCCCCGCGACTAAGCGTAAGGGCTGTCGACAATGAGTTTTCGTCACCACAAGCGAACGCCTGTTCTATAATTGCCTCGACGGGCACCGGCGTTATAGTCGAGGTGCGCGGCGGTGGCGGAACGGCAGACGCGACAGTCTCAAACACTGTTGTCCGAAAGGGCATGTGGGTTCGAATCCCACCCGCCGCACCATCAAGAACGTCCGGATTGCGTGGCAACTCCGCCCGACCATTCAGCGTGCGTCGACGATCGCCGTCTCGGGTCGGCGTACGTCTATCTGCTCGGTCAATACCTCGGCGACGGCATGGTTTCTCGGGTTCCCAGGAACGTGTGGCGTCTGCGCATATTCACTGATCGCGCGTATCCGGCAATCATTGCCGCCTGCAAGGCAGCGATCAACGAGGTTTGCGGACGTCCCGCCGGACAGATGCAGCGGCCCATCTGGCAATGCGACGAAATCTACTCGGACTGGAAGCATTGGATCTGCCTGTTTCCTCAGCACGGACCGGGCCGAAAGCACCTCAGAGAGATCACCTTGCAAGCCTGGCAGTGGCGTTTGATCGAGTGCTTCCCCGAGGAGTTCGTGAAGGGGTTAGTTCATTCGGATGGCAGCAGGGTCACCAACAACGTCCGGAACCGACTTGGGGTCAGCTACTCCTATCCGCGCTACTTCTTCTCGAACAGGTCGGACGAGATCAGGGCGCTATTTATCAAGGGGTGCGATCTGTTGGGCGTGGAGGCTCGGCACAACAACCGTTACAGCGTCTCGGTCGCCAGACGTCATAGCGTCGCCATCCTGGATGAGTTCATCGGGCCGAAGCGTTGATGCATTGCAGCCAGCGGCCGCGGCCAAACCTCCGTTGAGGGGATACTTGGTAAGTGGAGGAGACCATCAAGGCATCCCTGCCTGGCGAGCCGGCCGCGGCTGATTCAGCGCCGGACGAGGCCGCAGAGCGAAAGTCCGAGGAGAGCGTCGCCCCGCAACACGGCCGGTTCCGCAAGCCCGGCGACGAGCTTCAGCACGCGCGTGACCGGGCGCTGGTCGAGCGTGCCATCGCCGGCGATCTCGAGGCATTCAACGAGATCGTGTCGCTCTACCAGGACTACCTGTTCGCCCTGGTCGTACGAGTGGTCAACGATCGCGACTCGGCCGCCGACGCCGTCCAGGAGGCATTCTTCAGCTGCTACCGCAACCTCGACCGCTTTCGAGGCGACTCCTTTCGAAGCTGGCTGACGCGCATCGCGCTCAAT
>DASQLS010000066.1:0-2027 GCA_035629915.1 Candidatus Limnocylindrales bacterium
GATGACGACGGCGTCATCGACGCAAGCGGGATTGCCCCACTTGCCGGCCCACCACCGGGAACTCCGATTGGGGCGCTCGGGCCGCGCTTTGCCGGCGCCCTGTCGGGCCTGATCGCCGAGGAGGACGGCCGCCAGCTGATCAGGCTCCGCATGCCCGCCGCCGAGGACGAAACTCGACCCTGGCAGCGGCCCATGCTGTGCATGATCGCCATCCGCTGGGATCCCATTCGGGCATCGGTTCTCACCCGTGAACAGCTCGCCCAAGAGCTGTTGCGTGGCTTCGCCGCGGCCGTCGAGGGAGTAGCGCGACCGGGCTAGGATGCGTCGATGGAGATAACCCTCGCAACCGAGCGGCTCTTCCTGCTCGAGGATCGGCTGACTGCCGACGACGCGGAGCAGCGCGCCACGGAACGTCGCGCGCAGGCGTTCGGCTCCGGGATCGGCTCGCTGCTGCAGCGGCCGAAGGTCGAGGAGATCTCGTTGATTGCCCGCCAGCGCCGGCTCGAGCCGTTCTGGCACGTGATCGCGCATGCCTCATACCAATACGAGCGGCGGCGCGACTACACCGTGCCGGGCAGCGCGCCCGAGGTCAGGGCAGTCACGATCCACGACACGCGCTACGAACTGGACCAGGCGGTCGGTGCAGAGCGTGCGTTCCGCATGACTGCTCTCGAGCACTGCCGTGACGAGTTCCGCAACGAGGTGTACACCGACGGACTGACCGGCGCCCCGGTCGCCGACGGGCCGGCACTCATTGCCGGCGTGCGCCGCGAGGTCGAGGATCCGGTCACGCTCAGCGCCGACGGCACGGCCGTCCTGCCGCCCGAGCACCGCTCGTCATTCGTCGTGCGCAAGTCGCTGGCAGAGGTGATGAAGCCCGTCCATGCCGACCGCATCCTCGAGGAATCGGTCGCGCTCGAAACGTCGGACCTCTACTACCGGCCGGTGATGGCGTTCGAGTTCGTGTGGCAGGGCAAGGACAGGACGGGGGTGATCGAGTTCGACCTGGTCACCGGTCAGATGCGACAGGGCAAGCCGTTGATCGGGCAGCTGCGCGGCATCGTGTCGCGCGATCTGTTGTTCGATGTCGGCGCGGACACGGTCGGGCTGTTCGTGCCCGGCGGCAGCATCGCCGTCAAGCTGGCCAAGGCGGCGATAGACAATCGCTCTTAAGGGTTGACCGGTTCGGCTTGGCCGCGCTGATCGCCGACTTGGTCCGCTCGCCAGTTGCCGATCGCGACGATCACTGCGGAGGTCGCCAGAAACCCGAAGGTGATGGCGACGGCGATCACGGCCACCTGCCCGTAGCCGCCATTGGCGGGATTCAAGAATGGGTACGGATACCAGCCGTCGACCGCCCCGCGCACCATCGTCAGGCCGGTCCAGATGAGCGGGTAGACGAGCCAGATGAGCACGTCTCGATGTGCCAGGCGCGATTTCGGCGGGTCGAGGATCCAATCGACCACGACGATCACCGGGAAGAGCTTGTGTACGACGAAGTCGACCCACGCCAGCTTCATCTGAACGTCGGCTCCGGAGAGCAGGAAGATGACCACGAAAAAGGTCACCGTCAGGTACACGGCGGCCGCGCCGCGCAGCAGCTCCATCCGCCGCGATCGTGGCTTGCGGCCGTTCGCGACCAGCCACATGAACGCGGCGACGCCGATCAGGTTGCTCTGGACGGTGAAGTAGGCGAAGAAGCGAGACGGATCGAACCCGCCGCTATTCGCGAGATCGATAGCCACTGCCGCGATCGCGAGGAGCACCAGCACCACCGATGCGGCGCGCACAAGGGTCAGCACCGCATGCCTATCCACCGACGCATCGTACCGGCGGAGCGTGGCCAGGGCGGTCGGGATGGAGCACTTTTAGTCGACCAAGGTGGCCGCTAGACTCAGCCGACTGGTGGTCCCTTCCCGCATCGTCGCTGTACCCGGCCTGCGCACGGCTGCGCATCCGCGCTGGAGCACAGAGGTCGGCACCGCACTCGCCGTCGTCGCCGGACAGCCTGTCCTGTGGCTGCTCGG
>DASQLS010000067.1:0-5432 GCA_035629915.1 Candidatus Limnocylindrales bacterium
GGGCTGGATGAACTCGTCGTTCTCGCCGCGGGCGTAGCCGTCCGCGACGGCTGCCTCGGCGCTCGTCGAGTGAAGGCCGCGGCCGTGCACGATCGCGTCGTAGCCGCGCTTCGTGCGCTCCCAGCGCTTGTCGCGATCCATCGCGAAGTAACGCCCGCCGATCGTGGCGACTCGCGCGCGAGGATGGGCTGCGCGTAGTCGCGCCTCGAAATCGGGCACGAAATCGCCAGCGGAACGTGGCGGCGTGTCGCGGCCGTCGAGCAGGCCGTGCACGACGACGTCCGCGACACCACTCTCGTGGGCGAGCCGGGCGATGGCGACGGCATGGCGATCGACC
This sequence comes from Candidatus Limnocylindrales bacterium, assembly GCA_035629915.1. Taxonomy (GTDB): domain Bacteria; phylum Chloroflexota; class Limnocylindria; order Limnocylindrales; family CSP1-4; genus JALYGJ01. Next base: position 338 of record DASQLS010000067.1, read on the forward strand.
GAATGGACGCCGCCCGGGCCGATCAGGCCGACCAGGTGCAGTCGGTGCCCGCGCGCGTTCGTCACCGCCTCGATCAACACCGGGTTGCGATCGAACGAGCCATCCGCGATAGCGGCGTCGATGCGTGGCAGGTCCTGGGCGACCGGCCGCCCGGCGCCGAGATTCAGGTGGCCGACCTCACTGTTGCCCATCTGGCCGGGTGGCAGTCCGACGGCCGCACCGGATGCATCGAGACGTGAGTGTGGCCACTCGTTGAGCAGCGCACGCCACGTGGGCATTCCGGCGTTGACAATTGCGTCGTCGAGCGGTCGAGCCCCGACTCCGAAGCCGTCGAGAACGACGAGGACGATCGGGCGCGGGCGACTCAAATGAGTCCGCGAGCCGAAGCTGTCAGACCGGCGCGAGCGACGATCCCGGCCATCTCGTCCACCTTTAGACTCGCCCCGCCGACGAGCGCGCCATCAATGTCGGGCTCGGCCAGGAATTCGTCGATCGACGCACTGGTGACGCTGCCCCCATACAGGATGGGCACTCGAGCCCCGGCATCAGGCACGCCTGCGTGGGCAAGCGTCTGTCGGATCGCCTGAGCCATCGCCGCCGCGTCGCCACCCCGTGCGGTAAGGCCCGTTCCGATCGCCCAGATGGGCTCGTACGCGATGACCAGATCGTCCGGCACGTTGGTCGCAACGCGCCGCATCTCCGCGATTGTCAGCTCGAGCTGGTTGCAAACGGTCTGTTCGGCGCGTCCGGACCGACGATCCTCGATCTGCTCGCCAATGCACAAAATTGGCCGCAATCCGTACTCGATGCAGCGCAGCACCTTCCGTCCGATTTGAGCGTCGTCCTCTCCCTGATCGCGGCGTCGTTCTGAGTGACCAACGATCGCCCACGTCGCAAGATTGGCGACCATCGGCGCCGACACTTCGCCGGTGAACGCGCCGAACGGCTCTGCGTGCACATTCTGGACGCCCACCGCCACGTTGGTGTCGTGCAATGCCCGGACAACCGACTCGAGCGAAACAAATGGTGGGCAGATCACACGCGTAACGCCGGCCACGTCAGTCGCCGCGGCGATGTCGTTGGCCAGCAACGCAGCGTCGAGCGGCGTGGTGTTCATCTTCCAATTGCCGGCCACGATCACCGGCCGCGATACGGCCATCAGCTCCTCAAGTTGCGTAAGGCGCGGTCGTCCTGGCCGTCGTCATCCTCGCCGCCATGCAACGCCGCGCTCTCGATCGTCTGGAATGCGCGCTGCACCTGGCTGCGCGACAGATCGAGGTTAGCGGCAAGCTCGGCGAGCGTCGCTTCGGGAGCGCGGCGCCGCGCCTCGGCGACGCGGCGGACAGGCTTGGGAAGCCGCGCCAGGTCGCCGCTCTCCTCGAGCGCCTCGATATCGGTCAGCTGACGATGGGCCGCGGCAACCGCCCGACGCAGGTTGGCGTGCTCGGCGTTGACCACCCGGTTGAGGTGACCGTGGACGGCACGTCCGACGAGACGAGACTCGAGCTCGAGCGTGGAGGCAGACGCTCCGAGACGGCGCAACAGGCCGACGATCAACTCGGAGCTCTTCCAGGTCAACACTCCGCGGTGGCGACGGATGCGCAGGCCGGCCGTATGGCCGATGGCCTCCGCCAGCTCGGCGTGCGACTCCAGCTCGTCTTCAGGCACGACCAGCTCGAGATGCGACCCGGCGGCGGCGACGCTCAGCGAGCCACGGGCCAGCACGGCGCCACGCAGGTACGCGATGCGGCAGTGTGCCTCCGCCGTGCGCCAGTCGAAAGGCGGTCCGTCTGATGGTCCGACGGCATCGTCCAGGCGCACCGCCAGCCTGCCGACCGTCGGTGTGCGTGCCCTGCCCTTCCCCGCCGCGCCGAGGCCGGAACGCTCGGCGATGCGGCAACACTTTCGCGCCGGCTCGATCGCGGCCAACTCGGCGCGGATCGCCGCGACAAGATCGCGCTGCGAAGCTCCGAGCGGCTGTCGCCGGCTGGGCGAGTCTGTCAGCTGACGGCCACCTGCTCGCGCCGGCTGAGCACCCGTTCGTCGTGCAGCACGAATATGGCGCTCGCCAGCTTGCGCGGGTCGTGATGGTGGGCGTTGTCATCGTCGACAACGTCGCGCGCAAAGATCGGCGGCCCGTCGGAGCTGCTCAGAGACACGTCGACGATTACTGGTGCTGCCGGGTAGTTCGCCGGCTCGCGCGCCTTGAAGTTGTTGTTGACCAGCACGCCGTCAACCACGTCTCCCAGGCCGTGCGCCGACATGGCGCCGAGGTGGTCGGAGACGCTGAACTCCTCGGACTCGCCGACCTGCGTGGCCACGTTGCACACGAAAAGGCGCGCCGCGCCCGTGCTCCGCAGCGCCTCGGCGATGCCCGGCACCAACAGTGGCGGCAAGAGGCTCGTGTACACGCTTCCCGGCCCGATAACGACCAGGTCCGCGTCGGCTATGGCGGCCAGCGCCTCTTCGGACGGCCTGATGCCGTCGGGCGTGATCCATACCCGCCGAATCGGCCCTGCCCGGGCGATGCGCGACTGCCCGTCGAGCGTGCTGCCATCACCGAGCTCGGCATGCAGGTTGATCGGCTCGCCGGCCACGGGAACGACGCTGCCGCGCACGGCGAGCACCCGATTCGACTGGCGGACGCCCTCCTCGAAGTCGCCCGTCACGCTCGTCAATGCGGCAATCAGCAGGTTGCCGAAGGCGTGGCCGGCGAAGCTCGAGGCGGGACCGTCCGAGGCCGGGAATCGGTACTGCAGGAGGCTGTTCATGGCCGGCTCGACATCAGCAAGCGCGGCGATGCAATTGCGGATGTCGCCCATCGGCGGCATGCCCATCTCGTCACGCAGCTTGCCCGACGATCCGCCGTCGTCGGCCACAGTTACCACAGCGGTGATGTTGCTGGTCTGTTCCTTGAGTCCACGCAGCAGGACCGAGAGGCCCGTGCCACCGCCGATGGCAACGACGCGCGGGCCGCGCGCGCGCAACCGGCGCTGATAGAGAAGCTCGCCCAGTGGCTCCTGGCGAACCTGGTATGGCTCGACGAGCGCGCGCAGTAGACGCCACGCACCGTAGCCAAAGATCGCCAGACCTACCGTAAAGAGGACGAAGACGAGCAGCTCGAGCGGCAACGGCGAGGCCACCACCGCCTGGGTACCGTCGCCCGGCGCGGCGCGGAAAGCTGTCTCGATAAGTAGCGCGACGGCGAGCGCGATGAGCAGCTGGCCGAAGAAAGCGACCACCAGCCAGCGCTTGATGCCGATGCCCGGTCTCAGCCAGCGGCGCAACGTCCTGTTGCGCTCGCTCCGTCGGAGCTGAGCCTCTGTCCGCGACTCGTCGCCAGCGCCGTTCTCGGTGCGGTGGCCAGTGCCGTTGCCGGTCCCGTTGCCCGTGCCGTTTCCGTTCACGCCTGTTCCAGCTCGCGGTGCCAGACGCTGACTGCACCTCGATTCTCGGCTCGCCAGCGCGCGGCGACCTCCTCGGCAATGGCGATCGAGCGATGCTGTCCGCCGGTGCATCCGAAGGCGACGGTCAACCGACCGCGGCCCTCCGACTCGTAGCCGGGCAGCGCCAGCACCAGCATGTCGTGTACCTGGTCAAGGAACTGGCCGGTGATCGGCTGCCCGAGCACGAACTCGCGGACGTCGGCGTCCATGCCGTTCAGCGGCCGGAGGCGGTCGATGTAGAACGGGTTCTCCATGAAGCGGACGTCGAAGACAACGTCGGCCTCGAGCGGGATGCCGTTCTTGAAGCCGAAGCTGACCAGCTGGAGCGCGATTCCACTGCCCGTCGGCGGCGTGTTGATGGCACCGTACAGGCGCTCGCGCAGCCGGCGCCCGGACAGGTCGGAGGTGTCGATGATCACGTCGGCCTGGGCCCGGATCTCGGCAAGCAGCTCGCGTTCACGGGCGATCGACGCCGCCACACCCTGGTCGTCGATGTCGAGCGGGTGACGATGGCGCGTCTCGCTGAAGCGGCGGATGAGCACGTCGTCACGCGCCTCGAGGTAGAAGACCTGCGGGCTGATACCGCGGCTCTCGAGCGACGACAGCGCCTCGCGGAAAGCCACCGGCGCGTCACCGGCGCGCGCGTCGAGCACGAGTGCCACGCGTTCGTAGCGGCTCGGGTCACGCACCACCAGCTTGGCAAGGTCGCGTAGCAGCTCGGCCGGCAGGTTGTCGACGACTCGATAGCCGAGATCCTCGAGCAGCTTGCTGGCAGCCGTCTTGCCGGCGCCGGACAGGCCGCTGATGATCGCGACATGGGGTCGTGGCTGCGGGGCGGTCGTCATATGGGTCAGTCTGCCGTAATCGAGCGCCCGGAGCGACGCTCGGAGCGGCTCACGAGCCAGATCGTGAATTCGTACAGCGGGTACATGACGGCAGCCATGACCACCGGGCTGAAGGGATCGCCGCCGGGTGTAACCACGACCGCAACGACGAATATGCCGACAAGCACGTAACGCCGACCGCGCTTCAGGCGATCCGCGCTGACGATCCCAACCTTGTTAAGCAGCACGATGACAATCGGGAACTGCATCACCAGGGCAAAGGCAAGGAACATCGTGGTCACGAAGCCGAAGTACGCGTCAGTCGTGATCAAAGGCTCGATGACGCCCGGGATCGCGAAGCCGAGCAGGAAGCCGATGGTGGCCGGCAGGATCAGGTACGCCACGCCGATGCCGAGCACCAGGAAGACGAGTGCCATCGGCACCCACGGTCTTGCCACGCGACGCTCGTGCGGCGTCAGGCCGGGCGAAACGAACGCCCACAGCTCGTACAGCACGACTGGTGATGCGAGCGCCACGCCGATCATCAGGGCCAGCTTGAGCTGCAGGAAGAAGGCGCCGCTCGGCGCGGTAAATACGAGCGGGCCGGCGATGGGCGCTTTGAGCAGGTTGATGGCGTACGGCGCGAGGAACCAGCCGACGATGGTTCCGATGCCGATCGCGAGTAGTCCAATGAAGATGCGCAGCCGCAGCTCGCTGAGGTGCTCCGTGAGTGTCATCACTGGGTCGGCGGCGACCGGGGTCTCGGGCTCGGCGCTCATGGGCGGGTCCGGCGGCAGCGCGGACGGCCTGTCCACGCCGAGAGTT
>DASQLS010000068.1:0-10794 GCA_035629915.1 Candidatus Limnocylindrales bacterium
CAGCCGTCGGCATTGGCATCGCCCGAGGCGTCCGGTGCGATGCACTGATCGGCGCTGGAGCGGGCCTGGCCCCAGGCTGCGCGCACGGTGTCGAGGTCGAGCTTGCCGACCGTCCCGTCGGCGACCAGGTCGCGCGTGGCAACGGCCGCGGCGGACGGCGCGCGGCGGGGTAGCTCGCGCGGAGCGCTGAGGGCGGCGGCGCCGCGATCGACGGACACGGTTGCGAGCGCCCGCGGCCGGGCGACGGCGAGGCGCTTGCCACTGGCGTCGGCCGCGGCGTCAACGACGACGCGCAGTTCGAGCCGGCCCGCGGTCTTCGCGGCGATGACGATGTTGAGGGTGTCGCCCGAGAGACCGTATGCGGCAAACGCGTAGCCACCCTGGATCTCGACCGGCTCGAGGGCCGTTCCCTTGCCCGACGGGGCGATGCCGATGACCTCGGCTGCGCTCGTATCGAGGTACACGCGACCCTCGACCGCGGCCGCACCGGCCGGCAGCTTGAGCGCGAATGCGGACGACGTATCGGTCGTGGCGACCGAAGGCAGACCGCTGATCAGACCGTCGGTCACAACCCGACCAGCGGCAACGCCGCCGGCGCCAACGAACATGGCGGCGGTAAGCGACAGAGTGAGCAACAGGCGCGACATCAAGACCTCACGAAGACATGGCGACACCGATGCCGCAGCGCGGGTGCTGTGCATTAGATGGATCCCCCGCTCGGTCGATACTCCCCCCGCGTAGTACCAAAGTCAAGGCTTGGACTGGTACTAAGGGGGTTATGTGTTGCCCCCGCGCAAACTCGGCTGCCGCGTGATGGGCGGTCGGGTGGTCAGCGGTCAGGTGCGGTGTAGATACCGAATATCGCGCTCAATCCGTAGGGCTCGACATTGAACTGGCCGAGTGACTTGCGCGTGTTCAGGTCATAGCACCCGACGTGGGTGCCGAAGTCGCGCTTTAGCCCGCGCAGCACCCAGCCCACGTTCTCGCGGATCTTGGTCGGCCGGATGCGCGAGAAGCCGACCCACATCTTGTCGCCGTCGATGAGCAGGCCGCGTGCCCACCCGAGGAGCATGTCGGGCGGATGGGACTCGGTCAGATCGATCACCTCGATCAACTGGAGCGTTCCCGTGTCGGCGATGGCGACCTTGCCATCGACCGTCGTGAAATAGACCCGATCGCCGGCGACGATGCCGTCGTGGACCCGCTCGAGGCCGATCTCGATGCGCCGCGACGGGTCGAGCAGCGACACCGCGTCCTTCTGCTGGAAGCGCGTTGCCCAGGGCTCGTCGCCGATGTAGAAGACGTGATTCGGGTGAGCGAGATGGGGCTTCGTCGTCGCCACGCGGCGGTAGTCGGTGTCGCGCGAGAAGCGCACCCAGGGATCCTCGCCGAGCACGTTCCAGAGCCGCACGATGCTGCCCTCACGGGTCATCTCGACGACCATGTCGAGGCCGGTGTTGGCGACGAGCAGGGTTCCATCGGGCGTCGGGCGAACGTGGTGCACGTCGTTGAAGAGTGGCAGCGAGACGTAGCCGATGCGCTCGAAGCTCGGAACGCGGTAGAGCATCACCTCGGTTTGGGTGCACACGTAGAGCGTGTCGCCGACCAGGGTGCCCGACTTGAACAGAATCGCCGGCGATTCGGGCGGGCATGCCGCCGGCGGTGAGACGTACTCGACCTTGACGCTCGCATGCGCGGTCGCCGTGTCGAGCTCGAGGATGATCGCCTTCTGGTACTCGTACCAGCTGTCCATGTCCGCGGTCAGGCCGCGCAGCGTGCGCTGCTGGCCACCGGCCACGTACAGCCGGGTCGTGGGGGCCGGCCCGGACGCGACGCCTGCTTCGTGCTGGCTCTGGCCCGGTTCGGCGACGGCGGTCATTCGCTCTCCTCTGCGTCTGTCGTCTGAACGGCCAGGTCGTCGAAGCCGACCTCCACGTCGGCGCCAGACGGCGCGATTCGAGTCCAGGCCAGGCCAACCGACCCGCGGCCCTGCAGCCTGCCGGTCCAGTCGATGATGCTTATGTCCCAGGTTGGCGGTTCGCTGCCGATTTCGTCCCAGACGCGCATGCGAACGGTCGTCGGATCGCTGCCGGTGGCCTGGGCGCGCATACGCAGCCGGTCGGCGGCGAGCAGCTCGGCATCGAGCTCGACCGGGCCGGCGATGCGTGTCAGCTGGCCATCGACGATGACGTTGATAGCGACGGAGATCTCGTCATCCTCGAACAGAACCGTCGGCCTGTAGGTGAGCCCGTCGGTGACGCGCAGTTCGAGGCCGAGCGCCACGCTGTCGTCGAGCGCCACGTCCGGCGCGGCGACGCTCACCGCAAGCTGCACGTTGTGCACATCGAGGTCTGCCAGGACGGCCGATCCGTCGCTGTCGGACCCGAGCTCGACCCAGCCGGTTCCCTCGGCCACGCTCAGACTTCCGGTTCCGCCAGCTTCATAGCGACCGCCGAAGTTTGCCGCTCCCCAGCCGGCAGCCACTGAACGGGTGAACGGATCACGCGCCAGCGGATGTGGCGCGGCGCCGCTCGGCTCGGCCGTCTGTCGCGGCCGGCCGCCCGACGGCTCGAGCGATGGAGCGGCAGTCGGCAACGGGCTCGCGCCGCGAAGCTCGCCGAGCGTCACCGGATCGAGCCAGATGGGAGCGAGCAGAGCGACGACGAGCAGCAGCGCGACGAGCAGGACGCGGTTGGACCAGGGGGAGATGTGGCGTCGCCTGGGCAGGTGCATGCCGTTGCCGGCCCCGTTGGGGCGGCTCTCGGCGGCGGCGGCAGATGAAGTCGGATCACGTTCGACTGGTGCCTCTTCGGGTGACTCGTTCAGTGACAGGATCCAGATCCTCGGTCAGTGAATGCCTGTCCCGCTATGGGAATGAACTCCCATTCGAATTCCCCGTCACCAAGGACCAGCTTGAACACGCCGAAGTTGGTCGCCTGGCGCACTTCGCTGGCCGGGCTGATGTTGCTGAACGACGGTCGCAGCGAGGCGCCGCCCGTGCCGACCACGAACTGACGGATACCGGTCGCGTTGTTGACCGCTCCGCTCGCGTCGCGCGGCGCGAACCGTTCGTAGTCGTGGTCGTGGCCGGAGATGACCATCTCTGCGCCCGCTTCATACAGCGCCTGCCAGAACGGCTGGACGCTCATCGTCGAGCCGTGCTCGCTGCCCGAGCTGTAGCGCGGGTGATGCCACATCGCCAGCGCGCACTCGCGCGGGTTGGCCGCCAGGTCGGCGCGCAGCCACTGCTCCTGCTCCGAGCCGGGAGTGCAGCCGACGTTGCCGCAGTTGGAGTTCATGACGTAGATCCGCCACGCTCCGACGTCGTACGCGTACCAGCCCTTGCCGGCCGTGCCGGCGGCAGCGCCGAAGTAGTTGAAGTACGGAACGGCGCCCGTCGTGTGGTACTCGTGATTGCCAATCGAGGGGCGAATGCGCGCCTTGTGTCGGCCCCACGTCGGGTCGAAGCAGTTGGCGAACTCGTCGACTGTTGCTTGAGCCTGGGCGTTGTCGCCGGCGGTGAAGACAGCTCCGGGGACCTGGTCGAGCAGCACCGCCGTCGCCTCGTCGTTGTTGTTGCTGCACAGCGAGATGTCGCCGGCGCCGATGAGCGTCTCGCCCTCGACGCGATCGACTGGATCGCTGCTCGTGACCGCGAGATCGTCGAAACGAACCACGAGCGGCGCGTTGTTGGCGCTGCTCTGGAGGTGACTGATCACGCCGACCGTGCCGGCCGACTGGAGCGCGGCGGTCGAGTCCGTAGCGCTGAAATGCCACACCGATGGCTCGGCGGCGCCCTCGGCCCAGGCGCGGATGCGCACCGTGGTCGGGGCGCGGCCGCTCGCTTCGGCACGCAGGTGAATGGGCACGTCGGGGCTGAGCACCAGTCCCGGAACGCGCTGTTCCGTGCCGAGCGACGATTCGCCACTCGGGCTCTGCCGTCCGACATGGGCAAACACGGCGCCATCGGCGGCGATGCGCAGCTTCGGCCGGTAGGCCGATCCGTCGAGCTGTCGACGAAGGCTGGCGTACACGAACAGTGGCCCACCCTGCGGCCGCTTGTCGGCCGAGACGGTCACCTCGAGCGCCACCTCGTCGGTGAGCACGCTGTTCAGGAATGCGCTGCGCGTCGCGCCCGAGTTGGGCAGGCGCAGCGTGGCCGAATCGCCGTTGACGTTGAAGTCGGCCAGCACCCCCTGATAGGAGTAGAGGCTGCCTGCGTCGGCCACGCCCCAGCTCGAGCTGCGTGTGCGCGAGAAGGCATCGGCGGCGAGGACCACATCGCCGGGGTCGAGCGGACCGACATCGATCTCGTCGCTGAAGCTGTCTGTGCCGTTCGGGCTGGACACGACCAGGGTCACTTCGTATGAGCCTTCGGCCGCATATGTGTGAGTCGGGTTCTGGTCGGTCGAGATCGCGCCATCGCCGAAGTCCCATGCCCACTCGGTAGGTGCGCCACTCGACGCGTCGTCGAACTCGACGCTGAACGTGCCTGCCTGCTGCGACCAATCGAACGCGGCGACCGGCGGCGGCGGCGCGTCGAGCGACTCGACGAGCAGGTCGTCGAATTGAACGGTGATCGGCGTGTTGGTCGACGATCCCTGGACATAGGCGCGCAGTCCAACGCTGCCGGTGCCCTGCAGAGCCGCGTTCGAGTTGGTGGTGCTGAAGTTCCAGCCGCCTGGCTCGGATGCGCCATCCGCCCATGCCTTGACGCTGACCGTTGTCGGCGACGCGCCGCTGACGAGCGCCTTGACCCAGACGAACGAGCCGGCCGACTGGTTCAGGCCGGGCACGACGACGGCCGGCGCGAGCGACGATTCACTGCCGTTGATGACGATTCCGGCATGCGCGGAAACGGTTCCGTTTGCGTTCAGGATGAGCTTCGGGCGGTACTCGCTCGTGCCGGTCCGGCGCGCGGGCAGGTAGACGTACAGCGGGCCACCGTTCGGCTGCCGATCGGTGGCAACGCGAACGGTCAGCTGCATGTCGTGCGCGGTCGCGCCCGTCAGCCTGACGGCCCGGTTGGCGCCGCCATTGGGCAGCACTATCCGGCCGATCCCGCCGCTCACGCTGAAGTTCGCGGCGTTGCCCTCGAGGGTGTACGAGCCACCGGTGTCGGCCACGCCCCAGCCACCGCTGACCGTGCGCGAGAAGGCGTCGGTCGCAACCGGCTCGCCTGCTGCGGCCACGGGTAGCGCCGCGGCAAGCGGCAGCATCGCCGCGACCGCGGCCACGGCCACCAGTCGACGCGCTCCACGCCGGGCGTCCTTACCTGTCCAAAACCAGCTCATTGGAATTCGTCCGTGCCCCCACGAAGGTGCATTCGCTAGCGGCCGAGTCTACAGACGCTCCGCCGTAAGTCCTATGCCGCGATAGCCCTTAAGGGTCAATCAGCGTGGCACGCGGGCAACGGCTGCGCCCCTCTCCCCACACAACCTCACCTAACCGCTCCTTGACGGGTACCCGGTGCCTCTCTAGCGTCAGAAGTCGTGTTGGTCAGAGCGAAAGCACCGCTTCGCATCAGCTTCGCCGGCGGGGGGACGGACGTACCGCCTTTCCCCGAGCGCGAGGGTGGCTGCGTGCTGTCCTCGACCATCAATCGCTACGCATGGGGCACGCTCCGGCCGCGTGACGACGGGCAGATCTGCATCAACTCGCTCGACTTCGGGGTCTCTCTCGCGTATGCGTCGCGCGATCACCTGACGTACGACGGCCAGATGGACCTGGCCAAGGCGGCCATCCTCCGCCTGGCCGGCGACCACGCCGGCGGCTACGACCTCTTCCTGCACACCGACGCCCCGCCAGGCTCCGGCCTCGGTTCGTCGTCGGCAATGATGGTCGTGCTCGTCGGCCTTCTGAAAGAGTTCCATGGCCTGCCGCTGACCGACTACGAGGTGGCCGAGCTGGCCTATGTCATCGAGCGCACCGACCTGGGCATCCAGGGCGGCATGCAGGACCAGTACGCGGCCGCATTTGGCGGCTTCAACTTCATCGAGTTCCTGGGCGACCGGGTGATCGTCAACTCGCTCAAGATCAGCTCCGACATCCAGAACGAGCTCGAGTACAACCTGCTCCTCGCTCACACCGGCAAGATGCGCCTCTCGTCGAACATCATCGAGGACCAGGTGCGGCGCTACGAGGACCAGGAGTCGGACACGACCGATGCGCTCAAGGAGCTCAAGGCGCTCACCTCGGAGATGAAGAGCGCCCTGTTGCGCCGCCAACTCGACGAGTTCGGGCGGTTGCTGGGCGAGGAGTGGCAACACAAGAAGCGCATGTCGCCGCGGATCTCGAGCCCCGAGCTCGATGCGCTGTACGACGCCGCCGTGCGCGAAGGAGCGTTGGGCGGCAAGATCACCGGTGCCGGCGGTGGCGGCTACATGCTGCTCTACTGCCGCTTCGATCGGAAGCACGTGATTGCAGAAGAGCTGACCAGGATGGGTTGCCAGATACACGAGGTTGCGCTCGAGCCGCTCGGTCTGCAGACCTGGCGGGTCAACGGCATGCATGGCTGAACGACGCAGTCGTCGGATCGTCGTAGTCGGTTCGGGCACTCATTTCCTGAGCGGCATCAGCGTCTACACCGTCCGCCTCGCGAACGCGCTCTCCGAGCGCAATCGAAGCTCGATCATCACCATGCGCCGCTTGCTGCCGCGCCGCCTCTACCCGGGCTGGAAGCGGGTCGGCGCCGATCTTGCCAAGCTCGACCGCGCGCCGGGCGTGGATGCATACGACGGCGTCGACTGGTTCTGGCTGCCGAGCATCTTCGGCGCCGCACTGTTCCTTCTCCGACGCCGGCCGGAGGTGCTCATCCTCGAGTGGTGGACGGGCACGGTCCTGCACAGCTACATCGCGCTCACCCTGCTGGCGCGTCTGACCGGCGCGAAGGTGATCGTCGAGTTCCACGAGATCGTCGAGACCGGCGAGGCGAACATCCCCGTCGCGCGGCACTACATTCACGCCGTTGCCCCGATCCTGATGCGCCTCGCTGACGGCTTCGCGGTGCACTCCCAATTCGACCGTGAGCTGGCGATCGAGCACTGGCGCATCGGCCGCCGCCGGCCGGTCGAAGTGTTGCCACATGGTCCGCACGATCACTACAAGGACGACGCCGACGGCAACGCTGCGGCGGTTGTGGAGCCGCTGCGCGAGGCGCCGCCCGAGACGACGAACCTGCTCTTCTTCGGCGTCATCAGGCCGTACAAGGGGCTCGAGCATCTCATCGCCGCGTTCGAGGCAATCCCCGAGGCGGAGATCGACGGCTTTTGGCTGACCGTCGTCGGCGAGACGTGGGAAGGCTGGACACTGCCGACAGAGCGGATCGAACGCAGCCCGCGTCGCGATCGGATCACCTTCGTCAATCGCTACGTCACCGACCAGGAGCTCGATCGATACATGCGCGGCGCAGACGCCGCTGTCCTGCCCTACCTGCGCTCGTCGCTGAGTGGCCCGCTGCACGTGGCGATGGGCTACGGACTGCCGATCGTCATGACCGACGTCGGTGGCAACGCGGAGGCGGCCGAGGGCTACGGAGGCATCGTGCTGGTGCCGCCGGCCGAGCCCGCGCCACTGACCGAGGCGTTGCGCCGCGTGGCTCAGCTGAGGGGCCACCGTTTCGAGCATCCGCACTCGTGGAGCAACACCGCCGAGGCCTACGAGCGCCTCTTCGAGCGACTCGACGCCCTGACCTGAGCACCGCCGCGCGGCCCCGACGCCGCGCCCGGCCTCGGTGCCGGTGGGCAACAGATAGACCCCGCGAAGGGGTACTGATGTATTGACTCCCCAGTACCTAAGTACTAGGTTCCTTAGTACCGGTCTGCTGACGGTCGGCGGGAGCCCCCAGAACCCAGTTGGGCCCCCGGCGACCTGCTTAGTCGACCTTCGGTAGAAGGGGAAAGGGGGATCCGTTGCGGTCCGACGTCTCGGTTTCTGTAGTTATACCTGCGCTCAACGAGGCGGCGAGCCTGCCGCACGTGCTGCCACGCATCCCGCGCAACGTGTTCGAGGTGATCCTCGTCGACGGCGCATCGACCGACGGCACGATCGAGGTCGCACAGCGCCTGATGCCCTCAATCCGCGTCGTTCGCCAGGACCGGCCGGGCAAGGGCGCCGCCCTGCGCGCCGGCTTCGAAGCTGCACGCGGCGACATCGTGGTCCATCTCGACGCTGACGGATCGACCGATCCAGGCGAGATCCCCGCCTTCATCGACACCCTGCTCGCCGGTGCCGACTTCGCCAAGGGCAGCCGATTCGCGGTTGGCGGACGAACCGACGACATCACTCCCCTGCGCCGCCTTGGCAACTGGAGCTTCGTCGCCCTGGCGAACATCCTGTTCGGCAGCAAGTACACCGACATCACCTACGGCTACAACGCCGTATGGCGCCGCCACCACGAGCTGCTTGCCCCGGAGATCGACGGCTGGGCTCACGAGATCGTGGCCAACATTCGTGCCTACCGGCGCGGGCTGCGCGTCGTCGAGGTAGCCAGCATCGAGGCGCCCAGAGTGGCCGGCGAGGCCAAGCTGCGCACCTTCTCGGCAGGCTGGACGATCCTCAAGGCAATCGTCGGCGAGTTCTTCAATCCGCTGCCGGCACCCGCGCGAGCGGTCCAGCACGCATCGACGATGGTGGCCGTGCCAGTCGTCGCCGAGCACGGGCTGATCGCCATCCCGGTTCGGCCGTACGAGGAGTACAGCGCCCCGCTCGTCGCCGACGGCGAACGCGCCGCCTGACGCCAACTGCAGGTCGCGTGACCTGCCGACCGCGGGGCTCGCCCGCTCTTCGTCGAGTCCGGACTGCCGATAGATCGGCCCTTTCGCGCCTCGGCACGCCCAGCCGGTAGCATGGTCTTCGGGTTTCCCGAACCTCCGACCGCTGAAAGGTGCCGATGCCCGACACCGAGCTCCTGGTCACTCTTGCACTTTCCCTGATCGCGGCCACCGTCGGCGGCGCCATCGCTGTTCGGCTCGGCCAATCGGCCATCCTCGGCTTCGTCATTGCCGGCCTGATCATCGGGCCGTACACGCCGGGTGCGGTTGCCAACGTGGAGACGGTCGCCGCGCTGGCCGACATCGGACTCGTCTTCCTGCTCTTCGCGGTCGGTCTCGAGCTGTCGATCGGCGACCTCTTCCGCGCCGGCCGGGTCGCCCTGCTCGGCGGCACACTCCAGGTCGTATCGCTGGTCGCGCTGGGCTACGTCGCCGCCACGGCGATGGGGTTCACGCCGATCGAGGCGCTGTTCTTTGGCGCCTTCATCTCGCAATCGTCGAGCGCGGTCATGGCCAAGATCCTCAACGAGCGCGGCCAGCTGGATTCGGCGCACGGTCTCGTCGCCCTTGGCTGGGCGACCCTGCAGGACCTGTCGACGATCGTGCTCGTCGTTCTGCTCACCGGCATCACAGCCGGCGGCGAGCTGGGCGCCGACGTGCTGCTCGCGCTCGCCAACGCGGCCCTGTTCATGGCAATCATCCTGCCCCTCGGCCGCTACGTCCTGCCCTTCCTGCTCGAGCGTGTGGCGGCGCTGCGCAGCCGCGAGCTTTTCGTCCTTTCCGTGGTCGCGATCGCGCTCGGCACGGCATATCTGTCGGAGTTCTTTGGCCTATCTCTCGCCCTGGGCGCGTTCGTTGCCGGCCTGCTGGTCAGCGAATCCGACATCAGCCACCACGCGCTGGGCGAGCTGGAGCCGGTGCGCGACATATTCGCCGCGCTGTTCTTCGTGTCGGTCGGCATGCTCATCGACCCGGCCTTCGTGCTCGCTTCCCTGGCGCTGGTGCTCATCGCAGTAGTGCTCGTTGTCGCCGCCAAGGGCATCGCCATCGCCGGCTTCGGGCGCCTGTTCGGCCTGCCCGGAAGAACGGCGCTGCTGGCCGGCGTCGCCCTGGCCCAGTCGGGCGAGTTCTCGTTCCTGCTCGCGCGGATCGGCGTCGAATCGGGCGACGTGGGCCAGCAGATGTTCAGCCTGATGCTGGCCTCCGCCGGCGTGAGCATCGCCATTTCGCCGACGCTGACGGCGTGGACACCGCGCGTCATGCGCCGGATCGATCTGCGTCGCGGCGGCCGTGGCGCTCCGGTCAGCGAAGCGGATGCGGCGTCGGGGACGGGTCCGGCGCGGCGTTACGCCGTCATCTGCGGCTACGGCCGCGTAGGTCGGCTGGTCGCCGCCGCGCTCGAGCGGCGTGGCTTTCCATACGTGGTGATCGAGGTCGATCCACGCATCTGCCGCGAGCTGCGGGCGCGCGGCGTGACGGTCATCCAGGGGCTTGCCGAGAACCCGCGCAACCTCGATCGCGCCGAGCTGGGCCGGGCGCAGGTCGTGGTGGTGACGGTCACCGATCAGCTGGCCATGCGCCTCGTCGTCCACCATGTGCGCAGCGAGTTTCCGCGGCTGACCATCGTCGCTCGCGCCCGGGCAGAGGTAGACCGCGAGGCGCTCGCAAAAGAGGGAGTCAGCGAGATCGTGCTGCCCGAGACGGAGGCCGCGCTCGAGATGGCGCGCTTCACGCTCACCCGGCTCGGCGTCAGCTCCGCCGAGACGCAGGCAATCGTCAGTGGTCTGCGCCGCCGGACTGGCGCCAGCTGAGCGAAGCGCCCGCATACCGGGCGCTTCCGCCGTGACTAGTGGGCGGGAGCCGGGATGGCACCTTCCAGGCCGGTCATGTGCCGCTCGAGGACGATGCTGCCGGCCTCGAGTGCGCCGAGATCGACGTGGGTGAGCTGCGGGTTGGGCGTCGGCCGGCCGAGAAGGTAGCCCTGGCCCGCGGTCACGCCCAGCTCGCGCACGGTGCGCAGCTG
>DASQLS010000069.1:0-14492 GCA_035629915.1 Candidatus Limnocylindrales bacterium
GGGAGCGCGCGACCCGGGTAGACGCGGTCGAGATCGACCTCCACCTTGAGCTCCCGGTTGGGCTGCAGCCGAGGACTGAGACCGGCCAGCTCCGGAAAGTGCCCGACCGCCTCCGGCACGAGGCGCTGGACCCACGGCAGGCCCCAGAACTCGAGACCATCGGGGCCGGCGCGGACGAAAACGCCGTCCTCGGCGAACACGTCGATGCCACGTCGTGCGCTGGCGACGGCCAGCGTGGTCTTGCCCGAACCCTCCGACCCGTGCAGCGCAACGCCGATCCCATCGCGAGCGATGCCGCTGGCGTGGACGACGATGTAGCCCTTGGTGACGGCGGCCATGGCCAGCGCCGGACCCTCGATGTACGAGCGGCGGATCGTGGCTTCGTCGGTCATCGCCGCCGGATCGATGAATGCCGTCGAAACCGCCGCGGGCAGGTCCGTCACCGCCACGTTGCCCGGTGGCGAGATGACGTACAGGTCACGGTCGGCGTGGTGGACCACCCCTGGCTGGTCGGATATCGGCTCGTGCTCGAGCAGCAGCCGGACGGTCACCGGGCCCTCCGGAGAGAGTGGCGGGACCGGGAAGCGCCCAAACGACGCCTGGGCGGCGTCCATCAGCCGCTGGTCGTTGGTCTGAAACAGGACCGAGTCGGCGAACAGTCCAAAGCGCTGCTCGAGCGTGGTCGGCACGACCGGCAGGACGTGCTTGCGGCGGATCGGCATGTCAGCCTCGCCAGCCGGTGGCGCCGACGCCCCGGACCAGGAATCTTTGAGCGATGAAGAAGACGACGATCGGCGGAATGAGCACAATCAGCGCCATCGCAACGGAGTTCTGCGGGTTCTGGACGTAGATGCCGTCGAGCGTCGCCATGGCCACGCTGACCGTGAACGTGTCCGGTGATCGAAGGTAGATCAGCGGCCCGAGGAAGTCGTTCCAGGCAGCGATAAACGAGAAGACCGCGACCGCCGCGATGGCCGGGCCGGCGAGCGGCAGGCCGACATGCCGGAATGCCTGGAGCGGTGTCGCCCCGTCGAGCTCGGCACTCTCGAACAGGTGCGCCGGGAGCGACTTGAACCACTGCCGGAACAGGAAGATGAAGAACGCGCTGCCGAACAAGTGCGGGACGATAAGCGGCAGGTAGCTGCCGACCCAGCCAAGGCGGCTGAAGAGGATGAACTGGGGCACGATGAGCGCCGTCTGGGGGATCAGGATCGTGCCGATCAGGACGGCAAACAGCAGCCGGCTGCCGCGCGCCGGGATGGTGGCGAAGGCGAAGCCCACGACAGCCGATGAAACGACCGTGAAGACGGTGCTCAGCGAGGCCACGAGCAGCGTGTTGGCGAACAGGCGCGGCGTCTCGAGCAGGCGCAGAACCGCATCGACGTTGGCCAGGCTGGGCGGGTTCGGCAACAGCGTCGGTGGGAAGGCATAGAACTGGTCGGCCGGTTTGAGCGCGCTCAGGATGAGCCACACGAACGGCACCGCGAACGGCAGCACGACAAGAGTGACCAGGATCGCGCGCCACGGCAGGTGGAACCGGCCCGACTGGCGCGGCGCGACTGCCCCCGCGGCGATGGATCCGGCGGCCATCAGCCTGCGCCGCCGTACTCGACTCGGCGGCCCACGTACCGAAACTGGCCGAACGTCAGGATCGCGACCAGCGCCAGGACGACGAGCGTCATCGCCGACGCGTAGCCGAGCTGACCGGCCGAGAAGGCTGTCTGGTAGGTGTACAGCGCGGTGGTCAATGTCGCGTCGCTAGGCCCTCCCCCGGTCAATAGGTAGACAGGTGTGAAGACCTGGAACGCCGCGACCGCGTTGACCACCGCGAGGTAGAACGTCACCGGCATCAAGGCCGGCCACGTCACGGCTCGAAATCGGGCGACGCGGCCCGCGCCGTCCAGCTCGGCCGCCTCATGCAGGTCGCGTGGCACGGTGCCGAGGGCGGCGGTGTAGATGACGACGTTGATGCCGACGTTCCACAGGCCCATCAGGACCATCGCCGGCATTGCCCACGCTGGATCGCGCAACCACGCCGGCCCGTCGATGCCGACGACGCTCAACAACCCGTTCAGCAAGCCGAACCGCGGATTGAAGATCCAGCCCCACATCAGCGCCGTCGCGACACCGGCAACGACGGCGGGCAGGAAGATGGTGGCCTGCGCGACCGCCGCGCCACGACGCAGGCCGCGGATCAGGATCGCGAGGCCGAGCCCGATCAGCAGACCAGGTACGACTGTGGCCACGCCATAGACGGCCGTGTTGAAAAGCGAGTGGATGAAGCGGCCGTCGCCGAGGAGCTGCTCAAAATTGGCGGCGCCAATGAACGCCGGCGCGGTCGGCGGCTCCCAGCGCGTCAGTGATAGGAGTGCTGTGGCCGCCAGCGGCACGATCTGGAGCGCTACGAGGCCGATCAGCCAGGGCGAGATGAGCAGGTAGAACCAGCGCTCACGTGTCCGCACGGCTGTCTTTCAGGTCACTCGGATCGATCGGCCGCAAGTGCGTCGTTGGCCGCGGATTCGATCTGCGTCAACGCGTCGAGCATCTCGAGCTCACCGGTGTTCATCCTGGTGAAGAGATCGCCGGTCGCGCCGAACGCGTTGAAGGCGTTGGCCGTGTTCGGCCGGAACACCTCGCCCGACTCCATCGCGGTCAGGATCGCCTGCTGATTGGTCGGCGCGTGGCTGTCGTCGATCACCGACGAGGCGGCAGACCTGCGCGCCGGCACGCCGTGACCCGGCTGGCCCCACGTCTCCCCCAGGAAGCCGGCGTCGACCAGGGCCAGGATCAGTTGCCACGACTCGTCGGGATGGGTGCTGGTCGCCGAGATCAGGTAACCGAAGGTGCTCAGTGGCGTTGGTCGCGAGCCGTCGACGCCGATGAGCGGCGGAATGATGTCGTATTCGACCGTGCCGGCGGTGTTGAGCTGGCCGATGGCGAACGACCCGTTCGAGCCCATCGCCGCCCGGCCGGCCAGGAACGGGTCACCGGGCACGCCCGTCTGGCTGCCGCCGTAGGGGTCGTAGAGGGCCGCGTGGTCATTGCGGACAAGTCCTACCCACCAATCGAACGCTTCCTGGTTCGCCTCGGAGGTGAAGTTCATCTCGGTGCAGTCGGGATTGACGCACAGCTCCCCGCCGCGTGCCTTGACGAAGGCGTTCTGCCAGAAATATGTGATTCCGCCGTTCCAGCCCCAGCGCTCGATTGACTCCGGATCGAACCCTGGGTCGTGCGGGTGGCGGCCCTGCGTGTCGGTCGTCAGCGCGACGGCTGCCTCGCGCATGTCGTCGTAGGTCCAGCTGTCATCGGGCAGATCGAGGCCCGCATCGGCAAATGCCTGCTTGTTGTAGTAGACGACCTCCGGAGTCGCCAGATCGGGGATACCCCACACGCTGTCGGCGTAGCGGTACTGCGCGAGCGGTTCCTCGTAGAAGTCGGCCATGTCGAGGTTTGCGCTGGCGATGCGCGGGTCGAGGTCGACGAACGCGTCGCGTCTGATCCATTGCTGGACTGTGAGTCCCTGCAGGCGCAGCACGTCGGGCATGTCATTGCCAGCCAGCAGAGTGGTGACGCGCTCCGCCTCGGACCCCTGCGGCACCTCCTCGAGCGCGACCGTCCAGCCGGCGTTGGCGTCGTCGATCGCCTGCAACGCCGGTCGGAACGAGTTGAGCTCGTCCGCGGTCAGGCTGACCTGCAGCCGAAGGCTGACCGGCGCCTGGCTGGCCTGCGGTGCCGCACACGCAACAACCACGAGCGCACCGATCAGTACCGCGCTCAACAAGCCCACCCGGACACGACGTGATTCGCTCACAGTCCTCCTCAGGTTCCACACAGCCGAAGGCCGCCAATCATATGGGCGCGACCTCGTACAGAGTCCAGATGCCGGACACGTCGACCTCACGGAGGCCGGGCGCCGCCTCGATCGAGGCAACGATGGCCGCAGGCGCCCGAGTAGTCCACTGGCCGGCGATGGAGGCACGGTCGATGAGCAGATACGTCGGCCGACCGTCGGCCAGCAGCTGCGCAGTCGCCTGCTGATCGAGCGAGGCTAGCTCGATCACGTTGGGAATTCGGTCGTGGCGCAGCTGTGCCGTGGCACCGAGGGTGATCAGCCGCGCGTCGGGCGGAACATGAGCGGCGAGGGCGCGGATGCTTGCCGAGTTGCGCGAAACGCGTTCAACGAACGCGTACGTGAAGTTGGACGCGTTGAACGCACCAAGCACGAGCGCCGCGACGACGACGAGCACCGTGATCGGCGTCTTCAGGAATCGCCAGACGACGAGCGTGCCAAGTGAGATGAGGATGGCGACGGGCGGCGCAGCGGCGAGGAAGTAGCGCGTGTTCTGGTAAGGGTTCCCGGCAAGGAATACGAGCACGAGCGCGGGCCAGGCGATCAGCAACGCGATCTGGATCGGGTCCCGTCGCCGGACGATTGCGGCAATTCCGGGCAGTGCCAGCACCGCCAGCAGCGAGAACCAGTACGTCTGAACCGGCTGGAGCAGGTAGAAGGCGCTCATCGGCAGCTCGTACGTAAGGCGGCCGTCGAGCGTCTCGACGACGCTCTGCGCCGCGAACGCCGGATTCCACGACTGGCTGTTCGAAGCATCGCCGATCTCGCCGAGCGCCGGCGCGACGAGCACGACGGCAAGCACGGCGGCCGCGATCGCGTGAGCGGCCGCGCGACGTGGATCGAGGCGCCAGCCGTGGACGAGAGACCGCGCGACAACGAACGCGATCGGCGCTCCCACGACCGCGTAGATCAGGCGCACCTCGATCGCGAGCGCAGCGGCGGCACATGCGAGCAGGATCCACGGCAGCGAGCCGCTGCGCGCATAGCGACACGCAGCCCAGGCACCGAGCGTAGCGAGGGCCAGCGCAGTGGTGTCGGACATCGCGACCAGGCTCGACTGCCACAGCTGTCCGGCAACGGCGACGACCAGGCCGGCCAGGATCGGCACGGCCCATCGCGCGCGTCCGGCTTGGTCGAGAGGAATCATCTCGCGCGCGAGGAACGCGACGAGGACCGGCACCGCGGCTCCGGCGAGAACGCTGACCAGTTGCCCGGCCTGCTTCTCGAGCCCGGTCGCCATTGCGACGAGGGCGACGGCGAACGGGTAGCCGACCGGCCAGTGGAAATCAGGCAGAGCCTGGAATGAGCGCAACGACTCGACTGCGGGCCCCAGGGCGTAGTCGACGTAGCCAAACGAGTCCTGGCCGTATAGGCCATCGAAGCCATGGATGGCGGCGATCAGCGCAGCCGGGACGAGAACCACCAGGCCGAGCGCGGCGGCCACAACGGGAAACGGAACACGCGGCTGACGCGAGGTGGATTCAGTCACGGTCGGGCCACGCGGCGAAGTTGTAGCGCTCCCCGCTCGCGAAGATGTCGGCGAACCGGGCGCGATCGTAGGGGCCGTCTCCGTCGAGGCCCTCGATCCGGTAGCCGAGATCCCCGACTAGCAGATCGTGTAATGCCTCCGGCGTGGTGCCGTACTGTTCGGCGCCGCCTCGGGCGTGCTCGAACACGATGGCTGGCTGGAACCGGTGCAAAGTCGTCACGGCGCCGCGCAGAACGGCCTCCTCGGCTCCTTCGACGTCGATCTTGATGACGGCAGGCACGACTCCTACGGGGAGTGACTCGTCGAGCCGCTCGGTCTTGACGGTGAGGCGTTCGAAGCTGCTGCTGCCGGGCGTCGGCCGGGCGCGGAAGCCGCTCCAGCCAGGCTCGTCCAGTGCGTGCTGGAAATCCGCCTCGCCGCTGGAGTCGGCCAGCGCCGCCTGGCGTACATCGACCGCGGGAAACTCGCGCCGGAGCTGCTCGGCGTGGGCGGGCAGTGGCTCCCACGCAACGTGTCGGCCCATTGGGGAGAGGCGCACCATCTCGCGCAGCACCGACCCGCTGTGCGCGCCGACGTCGAGGCAGTCACTGTCGGGCTCGAGGATGCGCTCGAGCAGCGCGATGATCAGCTCGTGGTCGCGGATGTCGGCGCGGACGTGCGCCGGCAGGAATGCGCGCCGGACGGCGAGCGCCTGTCGCTCGAGCCCGAGCCGACGCGCCAGCGTCCGCGCGCGGCTCATCAGCGCCGCAGGCGCGCCTTGAGCATCCACCAGAAGAACGGCGGATCGTCGATGAAGACGCGACGGCCGATTCGGCGCGGGTCGCGCAGCATCCTGAACGCCCATTCGAGCCCGACCTTGGTCATCCACGACGGCGCGGCCGGGATCAAACCGCCCAGGATGTCGATCGTCTGGCCGATGCCGAGCATGACCGCCTGGGGCAGCTCCGCCTGGTGGCGCGCCATCCACGTTTCCTGTTTCGGGGCCCCGAAGCCGACGAGCACTATCCGCGGCTGCGCGGCCACGAACTGCTGCACGATCTTCTCGTCCTCGGGGCCGCCGACGACATAGCCCATCGGCGGGCCGACCGCGGCGACCACCTTGCCGCCCAGCTCCTCCAGCCGCGCCTTGGCCTTCTGGGGCGCGTCGTCTCGCCCGCCGATGATCGCCATCGGGATCGGATCGTCGGCGGTCGCACGCACGATCGCCTCCGGCAGCAGCCGCCCGGTGACCGCGCCGCGAAATGGCGTGCCGGCGAGCCGCGACCCGTAGATCAGGCCCATGCCGTCGGGCACGCGCAGCCGCGCGCCCATCATCAGCTCCTTGAATTTCGGGTCGCGCTTGGCGCGCACCAGGTGATCGACGTTGGGCGTCGACACGTATCCGCCGCTGCCCTCGCGAGCCCACTCGACGATCAGATCGACCGCTTCGGAGAAGTTGACGTCGTGGACCTTCGCCCCGACGGTCGGAATCGGGATCTCGCGAGGCATCGGGCGTGGCATGGACCCTAGACTACGGCGAATGCCGGCCTCGGCGGAGGGACAGTCGCGAGCACTGCGCGTCGCATGGTGGGCGGCCGCCGGATTGACACTGGGCCTTCTCCCATTCGAGAGCCGGTTTCTGCTGACTCACGTCGCCGGCGTCGCGATAACGCCGCTGCACCTGGCGTTCGCCGCGATGATCGGGGTCTGGCTGGCCACGCTGGTCGTCGAGCGACGGCTGCCAGCCATACCGACAAGCCTGGTCGTCGCACTCGCGTTCGGCGTCGTCGTGGCGTTCCTGTCGGCTTTGCTCGCGACGAATTTCAACGACGAGGCGTTCCGATTCGCGGCGATCACCTCCGGCGGCTGGTTGCTGTTCGTGGTGCTGGTCGACATGGTTCGCGCCGAGCGCGACGCGACATTCTTGTCGAGCGTCCTCGTCGCGACTTGCACCGGCGCCGCGGTGCTCGGCATCGTCCTGCTGGCGCTGCCGGCCGAGGTGACGGTCAACCTGCTCGGACAGGACCACACCGTCGCCGGCGCACGACGGCTGCAGGCGACATTCGGCTACCCCAACACGGCCGCCGTCGCGTTCGAGGCAGCGGTATTCGTCGCCGCTGGCCTGCTCGGTGTCTTCCGCGAGCGGCTGCCGCGCCTATTGATCGGCCTCGCGATCGTTTTCCTGGTGTTGGCGACGGCGCTCACCCTAAGCCGTGGAGCGGTGCTTGGATTGCTGGCCGGCTCAGTAACGCTTGTCGGTGTCGCCTGGTTCGCCGGCCGCCGACGGCTCGCGGCCAGAGCGACCGCTGCGGGGGCCGTCGCGCTACTGGCGTTCCTCGCCGTCCAACTCGTCGCGCTGCCCATCGAGCGGCTGTGGACAGACAGCGAGAGCGATTTCTACGGCGCCACGTATGACGCTCCAGAGCACATCGCCGCGTCCTACGACCACCCGAGGGATGTAACCGTCACGGTGACCAACACCGGCAACGCGGGATGGCTCGCCGGCCGATACCGACTCGGCTATCACTGGCTCAACTCGGTAGATCACGGGATCATCGAATTCGGCCACGTGGGCGCCGAGTTGGGCGACGTGCCTGCCGGCGGCAGTGCCGACGTGGCGGTCCCAATTACTCGGCCCCAGGCGAGACCGGTCCTCCTCGCTTGGGATATCCAGCAGGTGGGCGGCGAGTGGTTCTCGGAGCGTGGCGTGCCGGTCGCGACATCCGAGGTCGGCAGCGACGTGCCGCCATATCACCCGCCCCACCTGCAGACGCTGCTCCTGTATCCGGCACTCCTCCCCGAGCCATCGCGTTCCGAGCTGTGGGGAGCGGCCGTGGCGATGGTGCGCGACGCGCCATTGCTCGGCGTGGGGCCGGGCACATATCGGCTGCGCTACGGCACGTATCTCGGCTGGCCCGAATGGGACGAGCGCATCCATTCGAACAACACCTACCTCGAGATCGGCGCGACGACCGGCATCGCGGGCCTCGCCGTGTTCCTGTTCGTGTCCCTCTACGCGATCTGGCGTCAGCTGCGCAACCTGGCGACGCGGCCCGCGACGCGCGGCTGGCTCCTGTCGGCCGGCATCGCGGCCGCTGCCGTGGCCTTCGCCGCGCACGGCGTAGTCGACTACTTCCTCGGTTTCACCGGCACCCAGGGCATCTACTGGGCAATCCTGGGCATCGGTCTTGGCCTTGCCCTCAGGGAGCGACGCGGCGCCGAACCAGCTTGACGTCGAGCAGCTGCACGAGTGCGCTGTGCATGCTCAGATCTGTGGCCAGCAGCTCGTACGAGGCGGCAACCATCGCCGTCCGGCGGTCGTCGTCTTGGAGCAATGCGACGATCGCGCCGGCCAGCTCGTCGGCAGGCGCGGCCACGATGTGGCGTCCCGGGATGAGCAGGTCGCGGCCCTCGGCAGGCTCGGTGACCATCACGGCTCCTGCCGCCGCCGCAAACACGTAACGCAGGCTCTCGCCGACGCCTTCCATGCGCTGGATGTCGAGCACGATCTTGACTCGCTCGAGCAGCCTGCGCCGTTCCACGCCCCGAACGTGGTCCGTTGGATTGGTGACCTCGATCCCGGACAGGGCCAGCTCTCTCTCGACCTGGTCGAGGATCCGCCTGCGCCGCGCCAGAGGTCCGGTGAACCGGCCGAAGAACAGCACGTCGATATCTCTATCGGTCGCGGGCGCGCCGAGCGGACCGGCGAAGAGTGGGTGGTAGCCGTAGGGCACGGCCCGGGACGTGATCCCGAGCCGAGCGGCGCGTTCGACGCGGTCCCGGGTGTCCAGAACGAGGTAGTCGAAGTGCGCCATCGTGGCCCTGATCAGCCGCTCGTTCTTCTGCTGTTCGCGCTCACGTTCCGCCGTCTCACGCGCCAACCGAAAACGAGCTGATCCCGCGAGGCCGGGAGCGAGCCGCACGGAGCGGTCGAGCAGCCAGCCCGTGGGCAACGCCCTGTGCAGCCGCTCTCCAAGTCCGCGCGGCGCCGCCGGCAGCGGGTCGGCGAACCAGTGCAGCCGCGTAGCCGTCGCCTGCCGGCTCATCAGGTCGGGGTACGCGACGGGCATGCCGATGGCGATCAGCAGGTCCACCTCGGCTTCCTCCGCGGCCGTGGCAACCGGTCGAGCGTCGATGCTCATCGCGGCCGCCTCGGCTAGCAACGCCGTACCGACCTCGAGGCTCACGCCTCCGGCACCCTCCGAGGCAACGCCAAGCCGCAGGTCCGGCGCTTCGACCCAACCGGCCGCGTTTGATTGCGTCGCGCTACTCGCCCTTGCTGCCCTTGCCGGCGCCGCTGCCGGCGCCCGGCGCGGCACTCCACGCCGACAGGTCACGACCGATGATCTGGCCGAGCTCGGCGACCTGGGGCGCGAACTCCTCGGTCAGCTGCGCTCGTAGCGCCGCGTCCATCGTCTGGCGCTGGGCCTTGGTGCTGTTGACGTTGACCAGCGCGTCCCGAACGCGGTGTGCCAGCGGATTGCGTCGCAGCCGACCGACTACGCCGCGCAACGCCGGTGGCGGCGCGAAGATCATCTTCTGGACGCGGCCGGAACGTGCCTGCTTGTTCGGGTTATAGACGGACAGGTCGATCTCGTGGGTCGGGTCGACCTTCAGGAACTCGAGCGTCGACCGATAGACGGCCCGTGGGTCGGCGACCAGGTCGTCGAAGACCACGAACTGGATCCTCTCGCGGCCGAGGACCTCAAGCCAGCGCCGGATCTGCTCGGGGAATCGGACGCTGTGGCGGTAGTAGAGCGCCTCCGGTCGGATGGCATCGGCGGGAATGCGCTTGCCCTGGAGTCGATCGGGCTCGGCATCGAGCGCCGCGCCGAAATCGGTCAGGTCCTCGCGCCGGTTGAACACCAGCTGGCTGTGCTGGGAATACATCACGTCGACCGGGTTGCGGAGCATGATGATCGCCTGGCTCTTCGGATCGAACGCGTCGATCTCGGTCGGCGCGCCGGTCGAGTAGAGGTACCAAGGTGATGCTTCACCGGCGCGCTGATCGGCGTTGGCGTCCTTGAACAGGGCGAGGTACTCGTCCTCGGTCATGCGCGTATAGCGCGGCGTCAGGTCCTGGCCGAAGTACATCGGCTCCTTGGGCACGCTCATGAAGATCTGCGGGTGGGCGCGCAGGTATTCGTACAGCGCGGTCGTGCCGGCCTTGAAGGCGCCGACGATGAAGAAATCGGGCCGTTTCATCGCGGCTTAACCGCCGCGCCACGCCGCTTCACGCGGGTGTCGGTGCGGCCTTGCGCTCCCCTTCCCTGGCCGGCGCGGAAGGCTGCGCCAGCCACGCCGACAGATCGCGGCCGATGAGCGCGGCGAGACGCTCGATCTCGGGCGTGAACTCCTCGATCAGCTCGCGGCGCAGCTGGGGATCCATCGGCGCGCGCGGCTTGGCCTCGCTGTTCGCCTCGAGCATCCGCGTACGCAACGCGCGGACGGACTTGAAACGGCGCAGGAACGGTGCCAGTGGCAGGAGCAGCTTGGGCGCGAAGATCAGGCGCTGGACGACCGGCGAGCGGACGCGCCGGTTCTCGTTTGACTTGGGCGGCGCCGCGGCGAGGGTTGGATCCACGCCCAGGAACTCCAGTACTCCGCGGACGGTGCCGGCGCCGTCGCGGCGCAGGTCGTCGTGGAGCATCACGTGCACCTTGTCGCGGCCGAAGACATCGAAGTAGCGCTCGAGCTGCTCGGCGAAGTGGACGCTGTGCCGGTAGAACAGGTTCTCGATGTTGATCGGGCCGGGCGGGATGCGTTTGCCCTGGCGCCGTTCGGGCTCGGCCGCGAGCGCTTCCGCGAAATCGGGAATGTCCTCGATCACGTTGAAGATCAGCTGGTTGTGCTGCGCATACATGACGTCGACCGGGTTGCGCAGCACGACCAGGATCTGCGAGTCGGGCGAGAAGTCCTTGATCTCCTGCGCCGCCGAGATCGAGTACAGGTACCACGTGCTCGCCTCGCCGATGCGCTGCTTGGGCTTGGCGTCCTTGAACAGGCGCAGGTAGTCGGCCTCGGTCAAGCGGCCGTAGCGGCGCGTCAGATCGTCGCCGAAATACAGCGGTTCCTTGTGGAAAGGCATGTAGATCTGGGGGTGCCGGCGCAACTGATCGTAGAGGGCGGTACTACCGCTCTTGAAGGCGCCGACGACGAAGAAATCGGGTCGGGGCATGCGGCCGAAGTCTAGCGCAGCCTCGGACGCGTAGAATCCGGAGGTGATTCCCGTCCCGAACCTGTTCATCATCGGTGCCCCAAAGAGCGGCACTACGTCGTTGTACGAGTACCTCAAGGGCCACCCCGAGATCTTCATGAGCGTGGTCAAGGAGCCGTGCTACTTCGCGCGCGACCTGGCCCTCGACGACTCGGGCAACTTCCTCGTCTACGAGCGTGACAAGGACCTCTACTTCGACCTGTTCAAGGAGGCCGGTGACGCCAAGCGGCTGGGCGAAGGGTCGACGCGCTACCTGTACTCCAAGGAAGCGCCGGCGCTGATCAACGAGGCGTCACCCGACGCGCGGATCATCGCCATGGTGCGCAACCCGATCGACATGGCTCATTCGCTGCACGCTCACAAGCTCGCCGCCGGCACCGAGGATCTAGACCAGTTCGAGGACGCGCTCGCCGCCGAGGCCGACCGCGATGACGGCAAGCGAATCCCGGCCCACTCCAACCCGCTCCTGTCCACCTACCGCGACCGCGCCCGCTTCGGTGAACAGCTGCCGCGCTGGTTCGATGCGATCGGGCGCGACAGGGTCCACGTGATCGTGCTCGAGGACATGATTCGCGACCCCGAAGAGGAGTTCCGGCGCGTGCTCGAGTTCGTGGGCGTGGACCCGACCTGGAGGCCGGAGTCCTTCGCCGCCCACAACACCGCCCACAGCGCCCGTTCGAGATCCATCAGGCGGGTGCTCAACGGCCGCATTCCGCAGTGGTTCGTGTGGGGATTGATGCCCAAGGTCATCGGCGACACACGAACGCGCGGCATGGTCCGCAACTTCCGCCATTCCTGGTTCCACCGCAAGCCGATCACCAAGGATCCGCTCAGCCCTGAGCTCCGTCGCCAGCTCGAGGACGAGTTCATGCCCGACGTCAAGCGGCTGTCCGAGTTGCTCGGTCGCGACCTGGGCGAGCTGTGGTTCAAGCGCCCGGCGCTGAGTGGCTCGTCGCCCGCGCCGGCATCCAAGGAGACGGTGACCGCCTCGTGAGGTCCGGTTCGTGACCAAGGGGGTGTGCCTCTGGTTCACCGGCCTCTCCGGCTCGGGCAAGACGACCACGGCCGACGCGCTGGTGCCGATGCTCGAGGCGCGCGGCCGAACGGTGACCGTGCTCGACGGCGACGTCGTGCGGACGCACCTGTCGCGTGGTCTTGGCTTCAGCCGCGAGGATCGCGACGAGAACGTCCGCCGCGTGGGCTTCGTCGCGGCCGAGATCGTGCGCCATGGAGGGATGGTCGTCTGCTCGCTGGTCAGCCCCTATCGCGAGACGCGCGGCGAGGTGCGCGTGATGGTCGATGCAGCCGGCGGTGAGGGCTCGTTCATCGAGGTCTTTGTCGACACGCCGCTCGAGGTGGTCCAGCAACGCGACGTGAAAGGCCTGTACGCCGCCACCGAGCGGGGCGAGGTGTCACAGATGACCGGGGTCTCCGACCCCTACGAGCCGCCCGATTCACCCGAGATCCACCTGCAGACCGTCGATCACGCCGTCGAGCAGAACGCCGGCCGGGTGGTCGGCTACCTCGAGCTGCTCGGACTGCTTTGATCCAGCGAGAGCGGAGGTTGTCATGACCGAAATGGCGGGGCATGCCCTGGATGTCGTGGAGGCGGCGCGTTCAAATGACGCGTTTCGGCGCGAGATCGAGACCGGCGAGCACGAGCAGGTCGTCGTGATGAGCATCGCACCGGGTGAGGACATCGGCGACGAGGTACACCTCGAAACCGACCAGGTGCTCATCTTCGTGGCGGGCAGGGGCGAAGCCGTGCTCAACGGACAGCGCCGCGAGTTCGACGAGGGTGATCTGGTGTTCGTGCGCGCCGGCACGCGTCACAACTTCATTAATCGTGGCGATGCCCAGCTGAAGTTGATCACGATCTACGCACCGCCCGAGCACAAGCCGGGTACCGTCCATCAGACCAAGGCCGAAGCCGAGGCCGCCGAGGCCTTGGAGGCCTTGGAGGCTTCAGAAGGCGAGCTCTAGAACGAAATGAAGTACCTGATCGCGATCATCCTGCCGCCGCTCGGCATGCTCCTCGTCGGCAGGCCGCTGCTGGCGCTGGTGTGCCTGATCCTCCAGATAACGATCCTGGGCTGGCCGCTGGCCGCAATCTGGGCCGTGCTCGTCGTCAACAACGCCGAGCACGACAAGCGTCTGCGCCGCGCCCTCGCCGAGCGCGACAAGGCAGGCTCCTAGAGCCCAATCCGCCGGGGAGCGGCTACATCATCACCAGGCCGCCGTCGACGGCGAGCACCTGGCCGGTGATGTAGGCGGCCTCGTCCGAGGCGAGAAACGCCACGGCATAGGCCATCTCCTCGGTCGTGCCGAAACGGCCAAGCGGCGTCCGATCGATGGCCATCTGCTGGAGCTCGGCGGACAGGTCCTGGGTCAGCTCGGTCAGTACGAATCCGGGCGCGACCGCGTTGACGGTGATACCGCGCGAGCCAAGCTCGCGCGCCGCTGCCTTTGTGAGGCCGATCAGGCCGGCCTTGGCGGACGAATAGTTCGCCTGGCCCATCTGGCCGGCCTGTCCGCTGACCGAGGTGATGTTGATGATCCGGCCCGACTTGGCGCGGAGCATCGGCCGGGTGACCGCCTTGAGCGTCCAGAACGCGCCGAACAGGTTCGTCTCGAGCACGTCGCGCCAGTCCTCGGGCTTCATGCGCATGATCAGGTCGTCGCGAGTGATGCCCGCGTTGTTGACCAGGATGTCGACCTTGGCGAACGCGTCGAGCGCGGCCTTGATCAGCTCCTCGGCCGCTTCCGGCTGCGTCACGTCCGCCTGCACGACCACGGCGCGGCGGCCCTTGGCCTCGATCTCGCCAACGGTCGCGTTGGCCGCGTCCTCGTTGCCGCGGTAAGAGAAACAGATGTCGGCGCCCTGCTCTGCAAGGCGAAGCGCGATTCCCTTGCCGATGCCGCGCGACCCACCGGTCACCACCGCCGACTTGCCGCTC
>DASQLS010000070.1:0-16448 GCA_035629915.1 Candidatus Limnocylindrales bacterium
CACAAGTGGTTCGGCCAGCTGCACGTGCTGCGCGGCATCGACCTGACCGTGAAGGCCGGTGAGGTGCTGGTCATCTTCGGACCGTCGGGATCGGGCAAGTCGACGTTCATCCGGACGATCAACCGGCTCGAGGAGCACCAGCGCGGCGAGATCATCGTCGACGGCATCGAGCTGTCGAACGACATCCGCAATATCGCCGCCGTCCGGAGCGAGATCGGCATGGTCTTCCAGTCGTTCAACCTGTTTCCGCACCTGACCGCGCTCCAGAACGTGACCCTCGGGCCGATGAAGGTGCGCCGCATGCCGCGGGCGAAGGCCGATAAGGCTGCGATGGAGCTACTCGAACGAGTGGGTATTCCCGAGCAGGCGCACAAGCATCCCGCCCAGCTATCGGGCGGTCAGCAACAGCGCGTGGCGATCGCTCGAGCGCTGGCCATGCAGCCCAAGATCATGCTCTTCGACGAGCCGACGTCAGCCCTCGACCCGGAGATGATCAACGAGGTGCTCGAGGTCATGCGCGAGCTGGCCGTGTCGGGCATGACCATGCTGTGCGTCACTCACGAGATGGGCTTTGCTCGCGCGGTGGCCGATCGAATGGTGTTCTTCGACGAGGGCCTGATCGTCGAGCAGGGCCCGCCCGCCCAGATCTTCGGCGATCCCCAGCAGGAACGGACTCGCCTCTTCCTGTCGCAGATCCTTCACTAGGCCGGTCGCGCCCGCTACGTGATGGCGGTGACTACTCGATCGGGAAGGTCAGGAAGCGGTCTGGTCCCGGCTCGTCGAGAAATGCAATGTTCTCGGGCGTCAGAGTCAGGCTGAACTGGGCGCTGAGCGGCTGGCCGACCACCACCCGATCCGCGGCGACTGCGAACGTGTAGCTACCCGGTGCAAAGAACCAGTCGTGTGGCGCGTCGAAGAGCGAGAGCGGCGCGGCTGCGTCGCGCGGCCCGACCAGGATTGGAACGGCGTCGGCGACGTACTCGTAGTTGAGCGCGCCGGTGTCCGGATCGGTGACGAGACGGAGCTCCTGATCCCAGCTGAATGACGTTCGTTCGCCGGACGGCGACGTGACCTCGAGGATCATGTCGCGAATGACCTCGACTCGCTCATTGGCGCCGGTGCTCACGAACGCCGGCTGGAGGTAGACGTACGCGCTGCCGGTCTCCCTGCCCTGCGCGACACGGATCTGGTCGGGCAGGATGAGCAGCACGTCGGGCTGGCGGGTCGAGACGTAGATTGCCGCCACGGACAAGACGAGCGACAACAGCGCCGCGGTGAGTGGCACCCACTTGAGCGTCAAGAAGCCCTTGAGCGGCTCACGCATGCGCTCACTGACCTGCTGCGCACGCGTCGCGGAGTCGCTGCCCTCATTCGCTGCCGCGTCAGCGGCCGTGGCAGGCGGTGCTGGGGCGGCGGCAGAGGGCGCGTCTAGCTCGGCCATCGGCGGCTGGCGGACGAAGTGAGCCCGGTTCGGCTAACCGGCGCCAGGCAGGCTGGCTGCCAGCCGATCGACGATCAGCTGCTTGACGCCCTCGAGCGGCACGCGCTCCTGGGCCATCGAGTCGCGGTCACGGACCGTCACCGCGCCGTCCTCGAGCGAGTCGACGTCGACGGTGACGCACCAGGGAGTGCCGATCTCGTCCTGGCGCCGGTAGAGCTTGCCGATCGACGCGGTGTCGTCGTACACGGCAATCATGTCGCGGCGCAGGTCGGCCACCAGCCTGTGGCACAGCTCGACGATCTCGGGCCGCTTCTTGAGCAGCGGCAGCACGGCCACCTTGTACGGCGCAAGCTGCGGATGAAGAGCCAGCGAGACGCGCTTCTCGCCGCGCACTTCCTCTTCGCGGTACGAGTCGATGAGGAAGGTGAAGGCCGAGCGGTCGGGACCACCGGCCGTCTCGACGATCCACGGCACGAAACTCGTCTCGGTCACCGGGTCGAAGTACTCGAGGTTCTCGCCGCTCTCCTTTTGGTGGCGGCCGAGGTCCCAGTCGCCGCGATTGTGAATGCCCTCGAGCTCCTTCCAGCCGAACGGGAAGCGGTACTCGATGTCGATCGCCTTCTTGGCGTAGTGCGCCAGCTCGTCCGGCGCGTGCTCTCGGAAGCGGAGCCGCTCCTCGGTGACGCCGTATCCCGTGTACCAGGCCCAGCGGCGTGGCAGCCACTCCTCGAAGATCCGTGCCGCGTCATCGGGCGGCACGAAGTACTGCATCTCCATCTGCTCGAACTCGCGCATCCGGAAGACGAAGTTGCCGGGCGAGATCTCGTTGCGGAAGCTCTTGCCAATCTGGGCGATGCCGAACGGCAGCTTCTTGCGCGTCGACTGCTGGACGTTCTTGAAGTTGACGTAGCTGCCCTGCGCGGTCTCGGGCCTCAGGTAGACGACGGCCGCTTCCTCCTCGACCGGGCCCATGAACGTCTTGAACATCAGGTTGAAACGACGCGGCGGGCTGAGCGGACCGCCATCGACCGGGCACTTCAGGCCGAGCCGCTCGACGATGTTCGGGTCGCGCTTGTCGGTCTCGGTCAGGTTCTCCGTGCCCGGCAGCTCGTCGAGGCGGAAGCGCAGCTGGTCCGTCGCGCACTCGACCAGCGGGTCGCTGAACGACTCGACGTGGCCCGACGTGACCCACACCTGGGGATGCATGAGGATGCCCGCGTCGAGGCCGACGATGTCGTCTCGCAGCTGGATCATCTCGCGCCACCAGGCGCGCTTGACGTTGTTCTTGAGCTCGACCCCGAGCGGGCCGTAGTCCCATACGGCGTTGATGCCGCCATAGATCTCGGAGCTCGGGAAGACGAAGCCGCGCCTCTTGGCGAGCGAGACGATGGTGTCGAGCGCCGCGACGGCGGGCGCGGGATCGTTCGCCGGGTCGGATGCCCGGTCGGTGGTGACGGTCAAGATTTGCACTCCTCGGGGCGCCGGCCATGGCACGGCCGGTCGCGGGAGCGGAATTCTATATACCGCACCAGCGCGTCGCCCTTTCAGCCCGTGGCGGTCACCGAGCGCCCTTGGCGTGGCGTACGAACCTCGTCGAGGAACGCCAGCGAGCGCGCCTCGCGCTCGAGCACGACCCGAATGAAGCGACGCAAGGCCGACTCGACCTCCGCCTCCACGGCGGCCGGCAGGCGCAGCCCGGCGATGGCCTCGATGTCGAGTCGCCGGTAGGCGCGCAGGAGCTTGAGCGCGTCGAGCGAAAGGGGCATCTGCTCGGAGGGCGGCGGCAGGTGCTGTGAGCACATCGTCCCGCCGAGCACCGGCACCCATCGGTACGTCTCGTCGGCCTCGAGCACCCGGTCGCACTCGACGCAGCGCTCGACCTCAGGGCGCATACCGAGCGCATCGGCCAGGCCGAACTCGAACCAGCGCGCGACGCGGGTCGGCGCCATGCCGTCGTCGAGCAGCTGGTAGGCACGGCGGAGCAGCGCATAGACTGGGTAGGCGTACGCGCGCTCCTCGACGGCCCGCTCGGACAGCTCGGCCAGGTACCAGGCGGTGGCGGTCGACTCGAGCCGGTCGCGCAGCGATAGCCAGGCGTGACCGACGCTGGCCTGGGTGATGACGTCGAAGGTTCGAGCCCGCGCGAGCACGAGCTCCAGCTCGGCGAACGGCTCGACTGCGCCGCCGATCCGGCTGCGCGGCCGGCGAACGCCCTTGGCGATCGCCTTGAGCTTGCCGTCGTGTGGCGTGAGCAGGGTCAGTACGCGGTCCGCCTCGCCCAGCTCGAAGCGGCTCAGAACGATCGCCTCGGTGTGGTACATGCGCGGTGCCGGCATGCGCCAAGGCTACGCCTGTCGCGAGGTCGGCATTACTAGATAGCATCCGGTATCATGTATTCACGACATGACCGCTTGTATCCTCCGCCCGTGCTGACCTCGCGCGATCTCGACACGCTCATCGCCGATACCGAGACTGAGATCCTGCAGGTGATCAGCCTCGCCCAGGACGAGCGCACCGGGGCGCTGTACGAAATGGTCCGCTACCAACTCGGACTGGATCGCGAGGGGCCGCGTGGCAAGCGCATCCGGCCGTTGCTCGGTCTGCTTGCCTACGAATCGCTGACCGGCGACCATCGCGGCGCGCTGCCCGGCGCCGCCGCGGTCGAGCTGGGCCACAACTTCAGCCTCGTCCACGACGACATCGAAGATCGTGATGTTGAGCGGCGCCACCGCGCGACGCTGTGGACGGTGTGGGGCGTCGCGCAGGGCATCAACACCGGCGACACGCTCTTCACCCTCTCGCGCATGGCGCTACACCGCCTGTCAGACCTCGGTTTCAGTGACGCCAAGGTGCTCGCCCTGATGCGCCTGTACGACGAGACCTGCCTCGCTCTGTGCGAAGGCCAGTTCATGGACATATGGAGCGCCGAGCACGACGAGCTGCTGTCGGTCGACTTCTACTTCGACATGATCGGCCGCAAGACCGCGGCGTTGATCGCCGCTTCCGTGCAGGCCGGCGCGATGCTCGCCACGGACGAGCAGCGGATCATCGACGCGTACCGCGGTTTCGGCTGGTCGCTCGGCCTGGCGTTTCAGCTCAACGATGACCTGCTCGGCATCTGGGGCGACGAGCAGGCAACCGGCAAGGAGCCGTCCGATCTCGCCAAGCACAAGAAGACGCTGCCGCTGATCTACGCCCTCGAGCATTCTCCAGAGCCCGATCGAGCGCGTCTGTACGAGATCATCCGCGCGCCCGAGGTGACACAGGCTGACCTGGACGAGGCACGGACGATCCTCGATCGGTGCGGCGCGCGCGAGTACACGCGTGAGCGAGCGCGCGCCGAGCGCGACGCGGCCCTGGCCCAGCTCGAGTCGGCGGGCGTCGTCGACCACGATGCTCTCGAGAGGCTGCGGCTGATCGTCGTATCGGCAATCAGCGCCTGATCCTGTCGAGAAACGCCCGTTCCGTTCGTTGATTGATCACAGCCAACGAGCGGAGGCAACGGACATGGACAACAGCAGACACGAGGCACAGGTCGAGATTCGGGCCACGCCCGAGCAGGTGTGGAGCGCGCTGACCGATCCCGAGCAGACGCGTGCCTACTACTACGGCACGGAGATCCGTTCCGACTGGCAGCCGGGATCACGCTGGACGAGCGAATCAGGCGACGAGCTGTATTTGGACGGTGAGCTGCTCGAGGTCGATCGGCCGCGACGCATCGTTCAGACCTTCCACGTCACGATCGAGGAGCCGGCGGCCAGCGATCCGCCGTCGAGGGTGACCTGGGAATTGACACCTATCGACAACGAAACGACCCGTCTGCGCATGATCCACGAGGATCTGCGGCCGGCGACGCGCGACTACGTCGACGGTGGCTGGGAACACATTCTTGCCGGCCTCAAGGCGCTGCTCGAGACGGGTGAGCCAATGAACTCGCCGGCAGGCGAGCAGATGGCGGCAGCCCGCTAGCTGAGCTCTCCGTTGTCATCGGCAGTGTCGTCGCCGTTCTGTGAGCGCTTGACGACGAGCACCTTGCCGACGCGCCTGCCGTCGGTCGATTCCACGGTGAGCGTCAACCCGTCGACCTCGACGGTGTCGCCCACCGTGGGCACGCCGCCGATCTCGTGGTAGACGAGCCCACCGACCGTGTCGTACTGCTCGCGGTCCTCGCCGTCGAGCTCGACACCGAAGTGCTCGGTCAGGTCGTCGACGCTCGCCCGGCCGTCAACGCGTGCCTCGACGTCTGAGATCGGCTCGATCATCGGCTCCTCGGTGTCGTACTCATCCTGGATCTCGCCGACGATCTCTTCGATCAGGTCCTCGATCGTGACCAAACCGGCCGTGCCGCCGTACTCGTCGAGCACGATCGCGAGGTGCACCTTGCGCCGCTGGAAGTTGTGCAGCAGGTCATCGACGGTGATCGACTCGGGCACGAACAGCGGCGGCCGCAACAGGGTTCGTATCTCCGGTTTGTCACCCCGCGCGAAGAAGGGCAGCAGGTCCTTGGCGTAAAGGATGCCGACGACGTTGTCGACCGTCTCGTCGTAGATCGGGATACGAGAGTGGCCCTCGCTCACGATCATCTCGGTGATCTCGTCGAGTGACGAGGTCACCGGCAGCGCCTTGATATCGATGCGCGGCACCATCACCTCGTGCACGCGCTGCTGGCCGAGCTCGAGCACGGCGCCGATCATCTGCTGCTCCTCGGCCTCGATCACGCCCTGCTCCGAGCCACGCTCGACGAGGATCATCAACTCCTCGGGGCTGAAGCGCTCCTGCTGCTGATCGCTGATACCGAAGAGTCGTGTGATCGCGTCGGTGATCGTGGTCAGCAGCCACACGAGCGGTGCGAGGACCCTGCCAAGCACGTCGATCGGAGCCGCAAAGATGAATGCCAGACGCTCGGCGTGGGCCAGCGCGACGGCCTTCGGCACCAGCTCGCCGAAAACGATCGTGAACAGGCTGACCAGGGCCGTGACCACCAGCAGCGCGATCACTCCGGCCTGCGGAGCGATGAACGGGATGCCAGCGAGGAAACGCTCGAGGTCGGCGACGATGCTGGCGCCGGCAAATGCGGCCGCGAGGAAGCCGACGAAGGTCACGCCGATCTGAATGACGGCCAGGAAGCGGCCCGGCTGACTGACCAGCCGATTGACCCGGCGCGCGGAGCGGTTGCCCTCCTCTGCCAGTTGCTCGATCCGTGTCCGCCTGACGCGGATGAGCGAATACTCGGCGGCCACGAACAGGCCGTTGAGCACGATGAGCAGGGCGATGATCAGGAGTTCCACGGACGGCTACTCGGTCTCTTCGGTGCCCGGCTGCGCTCGGCGTTCGCGGATGCGCGCCGGCACGCCGACGGCCAGCTTGCCCGGCGGTACGTCCTTGGTGACCACGGATCCAGCGCCGGTATAGGCGCCCTCGCCCACTGTCAGCGGCGCGCGCAGGATCGTGTCAGAGCCGATGAACGCGCCGTTGCCAATGATCGTGCGGTGCTTGCGCCGCCCGTCGTAGTTGGCAGTGATCGTCCCGGCGCCGATATTCACGTCCTCACCGATCTCCGCGTCGCCCAGGTACGAGAAATGGTGCTGCTTGGATCGGGCCCCGAATCGGGTGTTCTTCTGCTCGGCGAAATTGCCGATTTCGGCGCCGTCTGCGACATCACAGCCCGTCCGGAGATGGGCGAAGGGCCCGATCTTGACGTCGTTGCCGACCTTCGAGCTTTCGACCACGCTCGCCCAGACGGTGCACCGCTCGCCGATCGTCGAGTCGACGATCTGACTGCCGCTCTTGATGACCGTGTCCGTCCCAATGCGCGTCGAGCCGCGCAGGATGACGTTCGGCTCGATCGTGACATCAGCCTCGATCTCGACTGTCGCGTCGACCACGGCTGAGCCCGGATCATGGAAGGTCACGCCATCTTCCATGTGGCGCTGGAGGATGTCGTATTGGAGGGCGAGCTGCACCTCGGCCAGGTCCGAGCGATCGTTGACTCCGGTCAGGTCCGCATCGGGATCGAGCACCGCGGTCGAGATCTTCCCATCGGCAGCGGCCAGTTCGACCAGCTGGGTCAGGTACAGCTCACCCGTCTTCTTCGATGGCGTCAGCCGGCCGATAGCGTCGCGCAGCCAGGCGACGTCGAAGGCGTAGAGACCCGCATTGGTAAGCCGAATTGCTCGTTCGTCGGGTGTCGCGTCCTTTTCTTCCACGATCCGGCTAACGGTCGAGTCGCCCTCGATCAATACGCGGCCATAGCCGGACGCGTCGTCGAGCTCGGTCACCACGAGCGCCATCACGGCGCCACGGCCGCGGCGCTCGTCGAGAGTCGTGGCGATCGAAGCGGCCTCGATCAGCGGAACGTCGCCGGATAGGACGACGACCTCGGTCACGTCTTCGGGGAGTGCCTCAACCGCCGCGCGCAGAGCGTCGCCGGTGCCGCGTGGCTCCTGTTGGAGCGCGAAATCCGCCTCGAGCTCGAACGCGTCCTTGATCTTGCTCGTCTGTGGCGAGTAGACGACGAGCGGCTTCTCGCCTGTTGCCTCGAGCGCGGCATCGATCACATAGGCCAGCATCGGCCGGCCACAGATCGGGTGGAGCACCTTCGGCAAGCGCGACTTCATGCGCGTGCCAAGGCCGGCGGCGAGGATTACGGCTCTTGTTCGGGGTTTGGCTGGCGTCACGACGGTCAGCGACCGCCGCTCGGTGATGGAGGCTGTTTGGGCGCCATTTAGTCCGCTGACTCTATGGTCGCCCGCCAGAGAGTGTCAAACGGTCGATCTGACGGCGACGGCCTCGATCTCGACCAGCGCGCCCTTGGGCAGGGCTTTGACGGCGAATGTCGAGCGTGCTGGGGGCGGATCGACAACGTGTCGCGCATACACCGCGTTGAACGCGTCGAAGTTGGCGAGGTCGGACAGGAAGCAGGTCGTCTTGGCCACGTCGGCGATCGTCAGGCCGGCCGCGTCAAGCACCGCCTTCATGTTCAGCAGGACGCGTTCGACCTGTGCCTCGATGCCCTCAACGAGCTCACCGGTGGCCGGGTCGATCCCGATTTGACCGGCCAGGAAGACGAGCGATCCGGTGTCGATCGCCGGACTGTAGGTCGCCAACGCGGGTGGGGCACCCGCTGGCTGGATAGCGCGAAGAGTCATGGATGCCTCCAATTCGGGTCCGGCCCAATCAGGTCGACTGCGTTGAGGATGGCCGATTCGAGCTCAGGCAACCGACTTTCGACCAGCGACCGGCCCGCCGCGGAAGCCTCCTCGACCGAAGGATAGATGGCGAACAACGTAGGCCCGGATCCGGACATCAGCCACGGCACGGAAGTGGCGCGTTCCAACTCCTCGCGAAGTCGTGGAAGCGAGGGCTCCAGCGACGCGGCCGCTGGCCACAGGTCGTTCGCATCGCGTAGCCGGTCCTCGTCGAGCCTCATCGGCAGGTCGTCGAAGCGCTCGAACACTGCGGCCGTCGAAAGGCTGATCGGCGGTGTCACCAGAAGGAGGCCGCCAATGTCATCGTCCGGGGCAGCTATCGGCGACACATGCTCGCCACGTCCGTTGATCGTCGCGACGGGAACGTCATGCGCGAAGAAAGGAACGTCGGAGCCGAGGCTCGCCGCGAGGGTCAGCTCCTCGGCCGGAGCGAGGGCAATCCCCCAGCACTCGCAGGCCAGTTTCAAGGCTGAGGCGGCGTCGCTGCTGCCGCCGCCGAGTCCGGCCGCGGCAGGAATTCGTTTGTCGAGCGTCACATCGATCGGTGGCAGTTCGGCGGCCACGTGTCGGCGCAGCGCGTCGAGTGCCGTCAGCACCAGGTTGCCCTCGGTCGGCGCGCCGGCGAGGCCGGTGACGGTCAGTCGATCGCCCGGGCCTGCGCCGAGATCCATCGTCAATCGATCGGAAAGCCCAACGCGAAGGAATGTGGACCGGAGCTCGTGATAGCCGTCGTTTCGCCGGCCAAGCACATCGAGAGTGAGGTTGACCTTGGCCGGCGGACGCGCCTCGAGCATCAGTCGATCGGCCCGATCGTGGCGGCAAGCGCCATCCATTCCTCGACACTCACGGTCTGCGGCCGCCGATCGGGCGCGATGCCAACCTTTGCCAAAGCGTCCGTGAACCGTTCGCGGCCTACCTGCGGCAACTGGCGCGGCAGCACGTTGTGGAGCATCTTGCGACGCTCGCGGAAACCGGCCTGGACCACGCGCCAGAGTTGCTCCTCGCCCTCCTCGTCGAGCCGTCGCGGCCGCGTTTCGCCGACCAGCACGGCCGACTGGACCTCCGGCGCGGGCTCGAACGCCGAGGCGGGCACGATGCGCCCGACGCGCACGTCAGCGTGGTACTGGACGAACACGGACAGGTAGCTCATGTCGCCCGGTTTGGCGGCGATCCGCTCGGCCACCTCGCGCTGCACCATCAGCACGAACCGTTTCGGCCGCGGCTCGCCACCCAGCACGTGATGCATCAGCGGGCTGGTGATGTGATACGGAATGTTGGCCACAAGGTCGTACGGCTCGTGCACGAGGTCGGTAACGGCGATGTCCAGCGCGTCACCCTCGACCAGCTCCAACTGTCCCGCGCCGATCGCAGCGTCCAGGCGCGTTCGAAGATGGCCGACCAGCCGCGGATCGACCTCGACCGCGGTCACCTTCGCGCCTCGCGTCAGGAGGGCGCTGGTCAGAATGCCCAGCCCGGGGCCAATCTCGAGAACTCGGCCGCCTTCGACCGGTGCCGCGAGGTCGATGATGTCCTCGAGCACCTGGCCATCGACGAGATGGTTCTGGCTGCGTCGCCTGTTTGCCGTCAGCCCATGGCGACGCAGATAGCGCTCGATCCCCTCGGCCGATAGCCGCTGCGGATCGAGGTCGTCCTTCTCCCTGGTCAGGATGCCGGCACCGCGAGCTTGAGCGACGGCTTGGCCGATAGGTCGTTGCCCGCACGCTCCCCTGCCCTCGCCCGCCAGAACCCGGCTGCGCCGATCATCGAGGCATTGTCCGTGCACAGCCCCGGCCGCGGCACCACGACGCGGATGCCGCGCGATTCGGCCTCGCTCTCGATCCGGCCGCGGAGCACCGAGTTTGCGGCCACTCCGCCACCCACGACGATTGTCTGCGCGCCGATGTTCTCGGCCGCGCGAAGGGTCTTGGTCGTCAGCACGTCGATGACCGACTCCTGGAACCCGTAGGCCAGCTCGGCAACTGCCGACTCGGCCAAGTTCTGGCCGTCGGAGCCCATCTCGTTGACCGGGATGCCCAGCTCGCGCGCGACCTCGCGTCGCGCGGCGGTCTTGAGGCCGCTGAACGAGAAGTCGAACGTGTCACCCAGCCACGCGCGCGGGAACTCGCGGTCGCGCTGTTGCGCTCCGGCGGCCGCGCGCATGATCGCCGGCCCACCGGGGTACGGCAGGCCGAGCAGCCGCCCCACCTTGTCGAACGCCTCGCCGGCCGCGTCGTCGACCGTCTGGCCGAGCAACCGGTAGCGCAGGTGATCGGTCATCTCGACCAGGAAGGTGTGGCCGCCGCTGACGACAAGTGCCACGATCGGAAATTCCGGCGGCGGTTTCTCTTCCTCGCCCGGATCGAGCAGCCACGCGGCGTAGATGTGGCCCTCCAGGTGGTTGACCGGCACGAGCGGCAGGTCGTGCACCCAGGCCAGAGTCTTGGCCATCGTGATCCCGACGAGCAGCGAGCCGGCCAGCCCCGGACCCTCCGTGACGGCCACGGCCTCGAGCTCCGACCAATCGTCGATGCCGGCGTCGCTGCGCGCCTTCTCGAGCACAGGGATCATCCAGCGCAGGTGGGCCCGAGCCGCGACCTCGGGCACGATGCCACCCGTCGCACCGTGCAGGGCGACCTGGCTGGCGACGACGTTGGTCACGATCCGGCGGCCGTTCTCTACCACCGCCACGGCGGTCTCGTCGCACGACGTCTCGATGGCCAGGATGCGGCCGCTACGCGTCGCCATACAGCCGCTCCATCTGCTCGAAGCGCGCGATCATCTCGTCCGAGCCAAGCTGCGCGGTGGTCATGATCAGGGCGTCCTCGCCGTTGTCGCTGTAGTAGCGCGGCCGAATTCCGACCGGCCGGAACCCGAAGCGGCCGTACAGCGCGCGTGCCGGCTGATTCGAGAGGCGCACTTCGAGCGTCATCACCCGCGATCCGAGATCTCGGGCGAGGCGCATCAACTCGACCATCAACCGCCCGCCGACGCCGCGCCGGCGCCAGTTGGGCAGCACGGCAAAGGTCGTGATGTGCGCCTCGTCGACCATCAGCCACAGCCCGGCGTAGGCAACCATCTCTGAATGTGAGCGCACGACCAGGTAGTGCGCCATCCGGTTCGTCTCGAGCTCCTGGCGGAAGGCGTAGTCCGGCCACGGCACGGGGAAGCTGGCGCTCTCGATGCGGTGGACGTCGGGCACGTCCGCAACCGTCATGGGCTCGATGCGGAGCTTCAGCGGAGGTCGGGCAACCATTCCATCTCCGCGGCCGCCTTCGCGATCCCGCGTGGCAGCGCAACGTACGCAGGCACGAGCTCGGCCAGATCGTCGGCTTCACCGGCCGTCAGCCGCGCCGCGCCGAGGCGGGCGAGCGCAGCGGCGAGACCCTCCATTGCCTGGCGACCACGCTCGATTGCTGCCTCCGAGACCAGGGGCGCATCGAGGTCGATCGCAATCAAGCCATCCGCATCGGCTGCCGGCTCCGCGACGAGTCGGGGCGCGTCGGTCTCTATCGGGAGTGGTTCCGTCAGTCGCACGCGGTGTTCATACCGATCAACGGCTCCTGCTGGCAGAGTCACCACGACCTCATCCGATCGTTCGCCGGCCTCCTCTGACGCGTGAGCGATGGCGACGGTCGTCGAGATTCCGACGACCGGGATGGCCAGCGCGTAGGCGATCGTCTTGGCGGTCGCCAGCCCGATGCGCAACCCAGTGAAGCTTCCCGGCCCCGTGCCCACGACCACTCCGACGAGGTCGCTCTTGCCCGTCCCGGCCTCGGCGAGCAGGCGGTCGATGCGCTCGAGGAGCTCCTCGCCGTGCCGGTGGCGGCTCTCCCAGCGCTGCTCGCCCAGCAATGTGCCCGCTTCATCGGCAAGCGCCACGACCGGGGTTCGTGTCGCGGTATCGATGATCAGCAGCTGTCCCCGGCTCATCTCGCCGCCCATTCAGCGGCCGCGTCCACGTAGCGCAAGTGATCGTCCGCTCCCGGGATGACCACGACCTGACGACCGTCATCGGCGAGAACGGCGATCTGGACCGTCAATCGCCCGGGATCAATCTCACCTGGCAGCCTCTCAGCCCACTCGGTCAGCGTCACGCCATCGAGCTGGCGCTCATCGACCATTCCGCCGCCGATCGCCTCCTCCGCACCGGCGAGGCGGTACAGGTCCTGGTGGAAGAGCGGGAGCCGGCCGGCGTATTCGGTCATCAGCGTGAAGCTCGGGCTGTTGACCACCTCGCGCACCCCCAACCCTGCCGCGAAACCCTTGGCGAACTGTGTCTTGCCCGCGCCGAGCGGCCCGAGCAGGGCAATCCTGTCCCCTGCCCGTGCCGCCTTCGCGAGCGCGCTCGCGAACTCACGCGTCTCCTCGGCGGAGCGCGTCTCCACGACCGCATGTTCGCGCGTGTGAGGTGCCTTCGTTGTCACGGCGTCACGTTAATCGAAAGCGGAGACGCACCCGAATTCTGAACACGAGGGATTTCCCCTATTTCGCTGCACCATGATCTGCCCGTAGCCTGCAGGTGCCCGTGACGCTGGAGGTTCTAGCCGTGAAACGTTTCGCGATCGCAAGCCTGGCCATAGCTGCCCTGTTAGTCGCCGCGTGCAGCGGTGGCGGCACGCCGACTCAGACTTCTGCCACACCCGGCCAGAGCGCCGTGGCCACGCCAACCGGAGCGACAGCTGCACCGAGCGCG
Organism: Candidatus Limnocylindrales bacterium; assembly: GCA_035629915.1. Classification (GTDB taxonomy): domain Bacteria; phylum Chloroflexota; class Limnocylindria; order Limnocylindrales; family CSP1-4; genus JALYGJ01. The sequence goes on from DASQLS010000070.1 coordinate 13,343, forward strand.
GCAGCCACTTCTACAGCGGCGTCGACGCCCACGGACGCCCCAACGGTCGCGGCAACTTCCTCTGCGCCCACAACAGCGCCAACCCCCTCAGGGCCGGTTGATGTCGAGGCACTGATTCCGACCGAGGTCGGTGGCATCACCCTGGAGCCGCAGACGGTTCCCATCGATGCCTTCCTTGATCAGTACGAGGAGTTCGAGCCAATGCTCAGCGTCCTTGGAAGGTCGCCGGACGACGTGACCATCCTCCAGGCCCAGGGCAGTAACGCCGGCGAGATCATGATCGTTCAGGCGTTTCGCGTTGCGGGTGCAGATAGCGCAGCACTGATGAACGGCATCCTCGAGTTCTGGAAGGTGAGCGAGGACGTGGCCTCACCGATCACAATCGGTGGCAAGGAGCTGATCGTTCAGGGCCATCCCGATACGCAGCCGCAATACAAGAGCTACTACTACCCGTACGGCGACATCATCTTCAAGCTCGGCTATAACGGAGACAACTTCGACGAGCAGATGGAGGCGCTCGTCAGCGAGCTCCCCTAGGCCGGGGCCGTGTCAGGCGTCGAAGCCGGGCTCCTCGTCGATCTCCTCGAGCCGCTCCATCAATCGCTCGATGCCATCCTCTTCGGCGAGGACGCGCTGCATGGCGTCCGATCCGCTACCGAAGATGGTCTTGAGCGTCGGGTCGAAAAAGAGCATCGCCTGGCTGCCCAGCGCCCGATACGGACGGCTCGCGTCAAGAAAGAGCATCGCCGACGTGGTCATGCCGTAGAGCTGAATCTCGCGGGCGACGTACTCGACCGGATCCTCGTATCGGATCTCCTGTTCGGACATCAAAACCCTCAATCGACCAAGCCAACATCATTGATGCGGGCCTCTCCATTCAATGTCCGCAGGCCCAGAAGTACCGAGCCGGCATGGTACACCCGGGGTATCCGGTATGCCATGTTGGTCACCACTTCCCACGGAATTGTGGTGCGGCCCCGCGCCAGCTCGTTTGTCACGATTCGCGCCCCATTTTGCTCGCCGATGAGGACAAATTCGTCGTCGCTCCCTACCCCCGGCACGTCAGTCACGTCGGCCATCACGGCGTCCATTGCGACCGTCCCGACAAGCGGGACCCTTTGGCCACAGACGAGAGCCTCGGCTCCCGGTGAGTAGGCACGAACGAAGCCGTCGCCGTAGCCGATTGGGAGGGTCGCGATGACCGACTCTCGGGCGGCCGTCCAGCGCCCGCCGTAGCCGACGCTGGTCCCCGCCGAGAGTCGCTCGACACGCAGCGCACGGCACCGGATCGACATTGCCGGCACGAGCCGCTTCGCGGCGTCGATCGCCTGGTCGGCGATGGGCAGGTCGTCGGGCAGCAGGCCGTACAGCGCCAAACCCGGCCGCACGCCTTCGTACAACGGCGCGCGGCCGGTGAAAAGCCCGCCGGTCGCGGCCATGTGACGCGCGGGCACTGATAGCCCGGCCCTGCCGATCTCCGCAGTGGCCGCCTCGAGCTGCTCGACCTGGGCGGCGGTTGCCGATTCGCTCTCCGGGCTGGCGAGGTGCGACCAGAGGCTGGCCAGCGACGTGCGCGGCGTGTCAACGATTCGTCGGGCGAGGCGCGCCGCTTCGGAAGGCTTGAGCCCGCCTCTCGACAGACCCGTCTCGATCTCGAGGTGAACCTTGAGCTCGCCGTCCGTCTGCTGCGCAGCGGTCCACGCCGCCAGGCTGGCCAGCGTCGAGGACTCCGCCGCGGCAACGATCTCGAATCGCGCCTGCGCGGCGCGGGCGACCTCCGCCGGTGGAACAGGGAACAGGATCAATATCGGTGATTGCACGCCCGCGCCGCGCAACAGCAGTGCCTCGTCGAGTGATGCGACACACAGTCGGTCCGCGCCAGCCGCCTCGAAGACGCGCGCCACGGGGACGAGGCCATGACCGTATGCGTCCGCCTTGACCACCGCGTTGATCGCCACGCCGGTTCCAACGAGCTCGCGCACGACGCGCAGGTTGTTCGCCAGCGCGGCCTCATCTATCTCCAGCCACACGCCGCGCGGCAGCGTCGGCAGGCCGGCAGCTGTGAGGCGCTCGTCGATGCTCACTGCGAGTGCTGGGCCAGCTCGTGACGGGTCGCCGGCAGCTCGTGAGCGATATCGGAGGCGAGAACGCCAGCGTCGCCGAGCGACAACGAAAGCCGCTCCCCTGCCCGACCGTGCAGATGGACGCCGAGGCACGCCGCCTCGAACCGGCCCATGCCCTGGGCCAGCAGCGCCCCGATCAGCCCGGCAAGGACGTCGCCACTGCCCGCAGTGGCCAGCGCTGCGACTGCGAACGGTGACACTGCAACGCGCCCATCCGGAGCCGCGACGACGGTTCGCGCGCCCTTGAGGACGACGACCTGGCCGAAACGCCGCGCAGCCTCCACGCATCGCTCAAGGCGACGTTCGTCCGACGCTGTGACTTCGGCGCCCGTCAGTCGCGCAAATTCGCCCGGGTGAGGAGTAAGGACCAGCTGGCGCTTCGGCGCGGACCAACCCGCGGCCCGAGCCAGCAGGTTGACGCCACCGCCATCGACGACGATCGGCGCGCCGGCCTCGGACAGCAGGCTCACGAGCAATCGGTGGTAGCCGGCGGTCTCGGCAATGCCCGGCCCGAACACCACGGCGTCCGGCCTTCGCTCATCGACGGATGCGAGCGCCAGGTCTGGATCGAGATCCTGGACAGACTTCAGGCCGAACAGCGGCACGGTGACCACCTCGGGCACCCGTCCGGCGACGACCGGCGCCAGCCAATGCGGAACGGCGAGCGCCACCAGTCCAGCGCCGGCGCGTACGGCCGATGTCGCGCAAAGAATCCCGGCGCCGGCGTATTCGAGCGATCCCGCGAGGCACACCACCGTCCCGAAGGTTCCCTTGTGCCCATCGGGGTCGCGCCGCGGAAGGAGCGCCCTGCAGAACGCCCCGTCGAGCTCAACGACCGACGGCTCAGCCAGCATCCTTCTCCATCTGACGCATCCGCTCCATGCGCGCCAGAAGCTGGCGCTCGCGGCTGTCGAGCCGCTCCTCGATATCGGGCGGGAAGACAAATGCACCGCCCTGGGTTCGCACCCCGAAGGCAATTGCCA
>DASQLS010000071.1:0-3316 GCA_035629915.1 Candidatus Limnocylindrales bacterium
GCGACGTCCTGGCCGTCGACCGTCAGCGTGCCGAGCCACTCCCCGCGAAACCGCTGCGGGACCAACCCAGAGAGGGCCCGCGCGAGCGTCGTCCGCCCCGAGCCGGTCGCGCCAAGGACGATCACGAAATCGCCGGATGCGATGTTGAAATCGAGGCCGTCCAGCGCCTGCCGCTGCTGGCCGCGGTAGCGCCAGCCGAGTCCGCGGGCTTGCACGGCCGCGGCGGTGAGCCGCGGCTCTACCGGTATGTCTGCCCCTGGGGAGTCACGGCCGCCCGTGGCGGTGCGCTTGGCCTTGGCGATAGGTCGTCCCTGTCAGTGCAGCGATTGCCGTCGGACGCGGATGCTAGTCCGGCAGCACAACGATCGCCTCTGGCGCCACTCTCAGGCGAATGGTCTCGCCCACTTCGGGCGCCGCGCTACCGGGCACGATCACCTCCAAGCTGGGACCGCTTCCGTCCGTCTCAACCTCGAGCCGCGTGTCGGCACCGCGGAAGCTGCTCGACCGAACAGTGCCGCGGATCAGGCCGGAGTCATCGACGACCAGGCCATCCGGCCGGAGCAGAAGTCGGTGCTCGCCGGGTGGAAGAGATCGTGCGACGGCGACGCCACCCCACGGAGTTTGGACATCCCGGCCGTCCGACTGGGCAGCAAAGATGTTGGCCATGCCCAGGAATCGAGCCACGAACTCGTTCGGCGGCGAGCGCCACAGCTCGCGCGGCGGCATGAGTGCCTCGACCACGCCGCCACGCAGAACGCAAACGCGATCGCCGATCGCGAGCGCCTCCTCCTGATCGTGGGTCACATAGATGATCGGCAGGCTAAGCCTGGTGAAGATCGCGTCGAGCTCGTCGAGCAGCTCCGCGCGCAATGCCCGATCGAGCGCACCGAGCGGCTCGTCGAGCATCAGCAGACGCGGCGTCGGCGCGAGGGCACGTGCGAGCGCGACGCGCTGCTGCTCACCGCCCGAAATGTCGCTCGGCAGCCGCCGCTCGAACCCGCTCAGTCCGACGAGCTCCAGCACTTCGGCCACGCGAGCGTCGATCGCCGAGCGCGCGTCGCCACGCATCTCCAGGCCGAACGCCACGTTGCCGCGCACGTCGCGATGCGGAAACAGCGAGTAGTCCTGGAACATGAGCCCGAAGGCGCGCCGATGGGCCGGCACTGACGCGAGATCCTGGCCCTTCCAGCTGATCTGGCCGGCGACGAGCGGCTCGAGTCCGGCCACGGCGCGCAGCAGGGTCGACTTGCCTGATCCGCTCGGCCCGAGAACCGCGACGCGCTCAGCAGGCCCGATCTCGAACGTGACATCGGAGATGGCGTCGGTCGCGCCGTAGCGAACGGTCACACCCTCGAGACGGAGGCTCACGTTGAGCTCACAGGCCGGCCGAAGCCGGTGAGCGAACACGGTCGAAGAGCAGCACGGCCACCGCGGTCAGGAGCATGAGCAACGTTGCCATGGCCATCGCCTGGCCGAACGCGAGACTGCCCGGCTGGCTGAGCAGGCGGAAGATCGCCACCGGCATGGTGGGTGTGTCGGGTCGAACGATGAACAGCGTCGCTCCGAACTCGCCGAGTGACACCGCGAAGGCGAAGCCGGCGCCGATCAACAGCGCCCGGCCGACGATCGGCAGGTCGACCAGTCGCCAGGCCTGTGCCGGCGACGCTCCGAGCACGGCGGCCGCTTCACGCAACCGATGATCGACGGCTCGCATGACCGGCGTCGTTGCACGAATTACGAAGGGCAGCGCCACGAGCGTGTGGGCGATCGGGATGAGGGCCGGTGAGACACGCAGGTCGATCGGCAGGCTGCCGAGCGAGATGAGGAAGCCGAAGCCGATGATCACCGCCGACGTGCCGAGCGGCAGCGTCAGCAGGGCGTCAAAACCGTGGGCCAGCCAGTCGCGCCGATAGGCGATGACCGCCGCCGCCAGCGAGCCGAGCACCAGGCACGCGGCCGCGGCGGCGGCGGCGAACAGCAGCGAGTTGCCGACTGCCTCGATTGGCGGCACGAACAGCGCGCCGCGTGCCGATGCATCGAACAGCGACGTGTAGTTCGCGAGGCTGTAGCCGCCGTCACCGGCGAGCGACCGCTCGACCATCACCAGCAGCGGCAAACCGAGCAGCGCGCCGACAAGCACGAGGTTTAGCGCAACGAAGACTCGCTCGGCGCCGGTTCGCACGGGCTTGCCCTGCCATCGGCCGACGAGCAGGCGACCGCGGACGGCCGCCGACTGCTGGTAGCGCGAGTAGACGAGAAGCAGCGCACATAACGCCGCCAGCTGAACCAGCGCGAGTGTCGCGGCGGCGCGTAGGTCGAGCAGCTGGGCTGTCTGTCGGTAGATCTCGACCTCGAGCGTGGCGAACTGCGGACCGCCGACGAGCAGCACGACGCCGAACGACGTGAAGGTAAAGAGGAACACGATCGACGCCGCCGACGCGATTGCCGGGCGGAGGAGTGGCAGGGTCGCGTGTCGGAAGGCCGCCCAAGGCGAGGCGCCGAGCATGCGCGCGGCCGTCTCGAGCCGCGGATCGAGCTGCGCCCAGAAGCCGCCGACGATGCGCAGCACGACGGCGTAGTTGTAGAAGATGTGGGCGAGCAGGATTGCCCAGATCGTGTGTTCCAGGCGCAGCCCAAACGGGCTGCGCGGGCCGAGCAACGCCAGGAATGCGGCACCGACGACGACGGTCGGCAGCACGAAGGGCACGATCGTCAGTGCCCAGAGGACACGACGGCCGCGGAACCCGTAGCGCGCGTACAGATACGCGCCGGGAAGTGCCACGAGCACTGTGAGCACCGTCGAGAGCGTCGCCTGCCAGAGTGTGAACCAGGCGGTCTCGATCACGAACGGCTCGGCCAGCGTCCGGACGAACGCACCGAGGTCGAACGCGCCGTCGGGCGCCAGCCCCTCGAGCAGGATCGAAACGAGAGGGAAGACGAAGAAGACGACGACGAACGTGAGTGGCAGGGCGGCAAGGACGAGCGTCAGCGCGCCGCGTCCGGCCAGCGGTGACTTCAGCCGGCCGCCGGTCGCGGCGCGCTCAGCGGAGGACGACGTCGGTCCACTCCTCGAGCCACCGCTCGCGGTTCTCGGCGATCGTCGCCGGGTCCATGGTCAGCGGCTCCGTTACCTGCGCCGCGTGCTCAACGAATACTTCGGACAACTCCACGTTCGAGTTCGCCGGGAAGACGAACATCGACAGCGGGATGTCCGACTGGAACTCGTTGGCGAGCATGAAGTCGATCAGCTCGCCGGCCAGCTCGGGCGATTCGGTCCCGGCGAGGACGCCGGCGAACTCGATCTGCCGGAAGCAAC
>DASQLS010000072.1:0-9837 GCA_035629915.1 Candidatus Limnocylindrales bacterium
GACGCCGCCGCTCGGAATTCCCGCCGCCTCGAACCCAGCATGATCCGATCCGCCGCCCAGGTCGACCGGCAGGCCCGGCGCGCCGAGCGCGTCGAGCGCATCAAGCAGGGCCTGGGTGATGTCGTCCGAGCCGGCCGGCGCAAGCTCGTTGTCGTACACGTACCGGGCCGGATTGACCGACGCGACCATGTCCAGGTTGAGGTAAGCCTGGATCGCTTCCCGATCGGCAGCGGAAAGGCCGTCGACATAGGCACGTGAGCCGTGCGTGCCGAGCTCCTCGGCGCCCCAGAACGCCATCCGAATCGTCTGGGCCGGCTGTGCCTGTTGTGAGAGAGCCGCGGCCATCGCCAGCAGTGCCGCCGAGCCCGAAGCGTTGTCGTTCAGCCCCGGCCCGTCGAGCACCGAGTCGAGGTGGGCGCCGAGCATCACCACCTCGGGCGAGGCACCGCGCAGCTCGGCAACGATGTTGTCGTTCGTGGTCGGAGACATCTCGACTTCGACCACGATCTCGACATTGCCGCCGGTCTCGGCCGCGGCCAGAAGCGCAGTGGCCGGCTCCAGGCCGGCCACGATCGCCGGGATCTCGATCCCATCGGGGACGATGAGTGTCGGCCGGCGGATCTGGTTCGCGCCCCAGGTGGGATACAGGCCAATGATCGCGGCCGCGCCGGCATCCTGGGCGAGCAGTACCTGGTCGCGCTTCAAGCATGGCCCGGACAGGACCAGCGCCACGTTTCCGGCACTGAAAGTGCCCCAATCGGCCGCGTCGCAGCCGCCGGTTTCGGTCGGCTGGCCACCGGCGATACCGACCGTCTGCAGCGTGCCGCTCACGTCGCCGGGTGCCGAGTAGATCATCGCGTGGAGCCACTCAGGGCCCGACCAGGTTTCGGCTCCGATGATCAGCTCGACCGGCGCTGCCTCGTCGAAGAAGGTGAAGTCGAAGGGGTTGCGCTCGACCTGCCAGCCAAGCGTCTCGAGCTGGTCGGCGACGTAATCGGTGGATGCGTCGTAGCCGGACGTGCCCGCCGCGCGCCGGCCGTCGTTGTTGGTGGCGATCTCCTCGAACGCATCCAGGTGGCGGGCGATCTCTGCTTCGTCGAGCGCCGATGCGCCGGCCGTCGCCGACGGCGAGGCACTGGCTGAGGCGCTGTCGGTCGGGGTGGGAGTCTCGGTCGGTGCCTGGGAGGGGGAGGGCGTGTCAGTCGGCGCCGCTGTGGCGGTGGGAGCGACCGTCGCGCTGGCCGACGGCGGCGCGCTCGATGACGGCGAAGAAGTCGGTGTTGGCTGGATGGGAGCGGCGGTACAGGCCGCCAGCAGCACCATCAGAACGACTCCAACGGCGGCGCGTCGTGTTTTCATCGCCGCAGCCTAGGGCTTTCGGGTGTTCCCGAGCAGCGGCGGCCGAATAGGATTTGTTAATGAGCGATCCGAAGTGGACTTCCGGCGACAAGATCGAATCGCTGGCCTCCGAGCAGGCCAAGGCTGATCCGTCCGGCCAACCGCCGCCTGGTGAGGCGCCGCCTGTGCCGGCCGACGTGCTCAGCGTGCCGCGCGAGGGCCTCGAGAGCAGCGGTGGTGAGCGCAAGCGAGTCCTGATCATCGGCGGCGGCATGGCCGGGCTCGTCGCCGCGTACGAGCTGCGCCGCCAGGGCCACGATCCGATCGTCCTCGAGGCGCAGGGTCGGGTCGGAGGACGGATCTATACCCTTCGCGCGCCGTTCGGACCGGGCCTGTACGCCGAAGCGGGCGCGATGCGCATCCCAAGCGCGCACGACCTGACGATGGAGTACTGCCGGCTGTTCGACCTGCCGATGCGTCCGTTCGTGATGGGCAATTCGAATGGCATCGTCTACGTCGGCGGCGAGCGCATGACCGCGGCGGAAGCGAACGAGCACCCCGAGCGGCTGCCGTTCAACCTCGCACCAACCGAGCACGGCCGATCTGCCGATTCTCTGTGGCAGGACGCGATCGCCGACATCAAGGCGATGGTCGACACCGACGGCGATCAGGCGTGGCCGGAGATCGTGAGCCGCTACGACGAGTACTCGCTCTACGAGTTCCTCAAGTCGCGCGGCTTCAGCGAGGGCGCGATCGAGTTCTACGCGGTGATGAACTTCGTCGAAAGCGACCTTCACAACTCGTTCGTCGAGGTGTTGCGCGAGGAGCTCGGCGGCGCATACGAGAACATGAGCACCATCGCCGGTGGCATGGACGCACTGCCCAACGCGTTCTTCCGCGAGCTGCAGGACGTCGTCCGATTGGGCACCGAGGTTCGCGCGATCGAGCAGGACGGCGACTCCGTCACCCTGCGCTGCCGGATCGGCCCGGACACCGTCAGCTTCACCGGCGACTACGCGATCTGTACCGTGCCGTTCTCCGTGCTGCGGCCGATCGAGCATCGCTTTTCGCGCGAGAAGGAACGCGCCATCCGGCAGCTCAACTACCACGCCTCAACCAAGATCCTCCTCCAGGTCCGGGAACGGATCTGGGAGACGGACGACGGCATCTTCGACGGCGGCGCGTCAGTGACGGATTTGCCTGCCCGCCGGCTGAACTACCCGCCGACCGACCCGACGACCTCGCGAGGGATCCTGCTGGCGTCCTACACCTGGGGCCAGGATGCTCTCCAGTGGGGCGCGATGGACGAGGAATCGCGCATCGAGGAGGCGCTGGACGACGTCGCCCAGATCCATCCCCGGATCCGCGAGGTGTTCGAGGTCGGGGCCTCGCATGCCTGGTACGGCGACCGATGGGCACGCGGTGCCTTTGCCCTTTTCGCGCCTGAACAGCAGACTGCGCTCCAATCCGCCATCCTTCAGCCTGAGGGTAGGGTGTACTTCGCGGGCGAGCACTGCTCGCTGTATCACGCGTGGATCCAGGGTGCGCTCGAGTCGGGCATTCGAGCGGCGCGCGAGATCCACGAGCTGCAAGTTTCAGAGGGAGTGCGCACCTGACCGAGATCGAGGGGGCACCTTCGAATCCGGCCGCGCCGGCGTCGATCTACCGCTGTTTCCTGTTCGCCGACCTGCGCGGCTATACCGCTTACATCGAGAGCGCGGGCAACGCGTCCGGTGTGGCGCTGCTCGACGACTACCTGGCGATCATGCGCCGGGCCGTCGCCGGCCATAACGGCGCCGAGATCAAGGTCGAGGGTGACGGCTTCCACGCCGTGTTTCCGTCCGCGTCAAGCGCGGTCATGTGTGGGCTGGAGATCTGCCACGCTGCCGAGGAGGCCAGCGCGGCTCAACCCGACCGACCGATCAGGGTGGGGATCGGCATCCATGCCGGTGAGGCAGTCGAGACTGCCGACGGCTACATCGGTTCGGCGGTCAACATCGCCGCGCGCGTCTGCGCCGCCGCTGCCGCCGGTGAGGTGCTCGTCACGAGCACGGTGCGCGGCGTTGCCCAGGCGAGCATCCCGGTCCGTTTCGAGAAGCGTGGCTCGCGCCGGCTGAAGGGCATCGCCGAGCCGGTAGAGCTGTTCGCCGCCGTGCCGGTTGACACGCCCGTCGCGCGAAAGCGTCCCTCGTCACGCTGGCTGGCGGCTGGCGCTGTCGCGGTCGTCATCGCGCTCGGCGTTCTCGGTGGCGCGGCGATCGTTCTGTCCAATCAGCCCGGCGGACCGGGTCCCAGTGCCTCCCCCTCGGTGCCGTTGCTGCCGGATGGCATCGGCCCGCTCGGCATCGGCGAGTACGCCGCGCACGATTTCACGCCGCCGTTCAAACTGGCCATCAGTGACCCCGGTTGGGCGCTCATACAAAATGACGCATCCGCGGTTGGCCTCTACCACGACGCGGATCCACGGGGCAGGCTCCACATTGCTCGGATTGAGCGTCTCTTTACCGACGCGTGCAGCGGTGCGGAGGGCCCGAGCATCCCGGCCGGCGAGTCGGCGTTTGACATGATCGGCGCGCTGCGCTCGATCTCATTCCTCCAGGTTGGCGCGGCTGAACCGATAACGATCGGGGAGCGTGAGGGTTTCAGCATGGACGTCGACGTGGTGGATGGAGCGCAGGCCGCATGCGGTTCGGTGGGTGGGGCGGGTATCCCAGTGATGACGATCGGTGACGAGGCCTGGGCCGCGCAGCCCGGGGAGCGCTTCCGCCTACTTGCGATGGATGTCGGAGACGAGACGGTTACGTTCCTGCAGAGCGTCGACTCGACCACATTCGGGAACGGGTCGGTGCCCTTTGAGCTCGACCAGTTCCTGACCGTCGCCGATCGCATCGTGCAGAGCACGACCTTCTGAGTGCCGTGGCCGTCACGGCCCTGACGCGCTTCACGGAATGGCTGACGCGTTATGGCGATGCCTGGGAAGCGAGCGACGCTGATCAGATGGGCTCACTCTTCGTTGTCGGGGCCACCTTCCAGCCGGGGCCGTTCGACGAGCTCGTTCGCGGCAGGCAGGCGATCGTGGGGTACTTCGCCGGACTGTTCGGGGAGTGGCCCAACGCGTCGTTCACGGCGCAGGTGCTTGGCGTCGGCGACACCTATGGAGTCGCCCACTGGCGCGTCGCGTCGAGCGAAAGGGCCATCGACGGGATCCTGCTCGCAGCACTCGACGAACACGGCCGGTGCAGCTCGCTTCGGACCTGGTGGCACGCGACGAGGGCGGCCGGCCTGCATTAGCCTCAGTCCATCAACACCTTTGATGATGGAGGTCTGCCGTGAAGTTCCGCATTCGCAAGAACAAGGGTGGCGAGTTTTTTTGGCAGCTCGTCGGCAGCAACGGCGAGGTGATGGCCGTGTCCGAGGGGATGTCGAGCAAGCAGTCGGTGCGTGACTCGATCGACAGCGTCAAGCGCAATGCCGGCGAGGCCGAGGTCGTCGACAAGTCCGACGAGGACGCCGCGTAAATCCCCCGGCCTCGTTCCGGCAGCCCGTCCCGCCAGCTGTAGCCGGCGGGACGCCTTCAGCTAACGGCCTTTTTCACCAGCTCGACGATCCGTGCCTCATCGGCCGCGCTGATCTTCGTCAGCGCCCACGAAGTCGGCCACATTGAGCCTTCGTCCAGGTGCGCGTCGGCGTTGAAGCCAAGCGTCGCATATCGCTCCTTGAACTTCGCTGCAGGAGTGAAGAAGCAGACGACCTTGCCGTCCTTGTTGGCGTAGGCGGGCATCCCGTACCAGGTCTTGGGCGACAGGTCGGGCGCGTTGGCCTTGACGATCTCGTGGAGCTTCTCGGCCATCGCCCGGTCCGAAGGTGGCATCTCGGCGAACTTCGCGAGTACGTCCTTGAGGCCGGCATCCTTGTCCTTGCCCGCCTTCGCCTGCGCCTTGACTTCCCGGGCGTGCTCCTTCATCGCCTCCTTTTCCTCGTCGGTCCACACCTTCCCCGACTTTGGGGCGGCGGACTTCCCGGAGCTCTTGGCGGTGCTTTTCGTGTCAGGCATTGCACGTCCTCCCGATTGAGTCTTGATGCGCACGACTCATGCTACGTCCAGACCAGATTGAGCTGGCGTTCGAACGTCCGGTAACCGGCCCGCGCGAACGCCCTGGCCATCGGGACGTTGCCGACGTCGGTCGACGCCCGGATCCTAGGAGCACCGTTTGCGGCCAAGATTCGGGTTCCCTCGGCCAGCACGTCATCGATGTAGCCCTTGCCGCGGTGGGTGGGCAGGATGCCGATGTAGGCAAGGATCGGGTTGTACGCGTTACGAGCCGGAATCACGAAACCGATCGGATTCCCGTCCGGCAGGGTCGCGATCCGCCACCAAGATCGCGGGCTCGAGTAGCCGAGGAACTCGTCGTCGTGTTGCTCCGCGGCTACCTGTGCGGCTGGCTTCCCTCCGAGCTCGGCGCGGCTGTGGGCGTCGAGTGTGCCCTCCAGCACGGTCGTCATCAGCCCGACCAGCTCCTCTCGCGATTCGGGCTCGCGAAATGCCAGCCGCTCGGTGGGCGGCGCGACTGGCGTGCCGGCATCCCACTGCAGCCGCAGCCGCTCCACGAAGAGTCGCGCGCCGGTTGACTCGAGCGCCGCCACGCATGCCTCTACGCCACGGCGAACCGCCTCGTCGTCACGCCAGTTTGGTGGCACGAACCGGATCGCTTCGGGCGGTGTCGCGCCGGCTGGTAGCACGGCAGTCATGGCGGCGCGCAGGAGTTGTTCGCCGTCCTCAGGATCGGCATCGTCGGCAATGTCGAAAACATCGAGAACGGCGGGATCTTCGCCGCGACGGTACGTCCACCAGGCCGCCCGCGCTATCAGTTGGTCGCCGCGTTGCGCGACCCACATCCAGTCGAGACGCCGCCGACCGTGGGCCAGATCGCCCTCCAGCTCGTCGTTGAGCACGTAGGGCAAGCGGCAGAACAGGTCGAGTTCGTCCGGCCCGTTGAGGGGTCGCATGGTCAGCTCAGGCATTGGGCCGAATCTACCGGCAAGTCGGAAGTAAGCGCCGAGTAACTGTCGGGCAACCGTCGCTGGATACCTTGTACCCGTCCAGATCCCGCCGTCCGCCGATACGCAGGCCGAGCCTCTCACGGGGCCGGTCAGGAGGTTCGAACGACATGAACCATGTCGTGCTCACGGGGCGGCTTACGCGCGATCCAGAGATGCGCAAGCTCGCTTCAGGTAAGACGGTCACGCAGTTCAACGTGGCCACCAATGACTACCGCGGCGGCTCGGAGAAGTCCGAGTACCACACCGTCGTGACGTGGGACCGGCTGGCGGAGATCTGCGGCCAGTACCTCGGCAAGGGTCAGCTGGTGAGCATCATCGGCCGGCTTCAGACGCGCCAGTGGGAGGACGACAGCAAGATCCGCCACTGGAAGACCGAGATCGTCGCGAACTCGGTCGAGATGCTGTCCGGCAAGCGCAAGAAGGACTACGCCGCCGAATCGGCGGCCGAGGCACTCGCCGCCCAGGCCGCGGCGCTCGGCGTCGAACCGGACGAGCCAGCCTTCAGCGCCTCCCCGGACGATGACGCGGCTGAAACGGAAGAGGAGGAGCTCGTCGCCGCCTGACCCCTCTCGGGCGAGACGCGCTTAGCAGCCCCAGCGACGCGCGGCGGACGGAACTCCTCCCGTCCGCCGCGCACCTCAACTTGGCGCAGTCGTCTGTCGGCGATCAACGAGGGACGAGTCCGACTAGAGCGAGCTCACCTCAACAGCCGCAGCCTTCGAAGTTGCCTTTGATGCGCACAGCGTCTACTCGGTTCGGGTTGCCCACCGACGTGATGGTCAGAAGCCTGACCATCGGGGAGTCCGCGTCTATTCGAACTTTTACTTTCAGCATCAGCTTCTCGCCGTGCCCGAGAGATCGTGTCTGGTAGGTCCCGTCTTCCACTGCTGATGTGATGTTCGTGGTGCCGCGGAAGTACTTCACGACCCATTGGTCGTCGCTGCCCGACGCGTCGATCCGGAAGCGGTCGGTTGATCCATCGTTCTCGATCATCACCTCGAAGACGAGGTAGAAACCCGGCGGCAACGATGACCCCCCGATGACCCGCTTGGCCGTCTGGTACCTGCCCGTCGTGTTGTAGATGCCGTCGCCTTTCCACGGCGAAGGATCGACGGACTTGCCGCCATCCCAGCGCGCCGAGTAGTAGCGAACCCACCCGTCGGGCCGGTACGTGAGGGCAGAAGGTTCACCCGCAAGCGCCGGACTGGCCGCGGTTCCGGCGAGCATCGCACCGAGCAATAGGACAACAGCGAACACAGGCCGCGGCCGTGGCATTAGTAGAGACACGTGCACCTCCAGAGCAGCCCCCCGTGGCACATCCGCGGGCTTCCCGCTGCACTTAAGGGCTCCATGATCGACGCGGCGTCAACCGGCTCTGAAGACGGTGCGACCCACCCCACAATTACGCCGTCCTTGGGGTGCTATGCGCGGTCTCATCCCTGCGTCGTGTACTTCCACCCATAGACATCTAACAGGACGCTTGTACCTCGGCAAGGGTGAGCTGGTGAGCTGGTGAGCATCATCGGCCGGCTCCAGACGCGCCGGTGGGAGGACGACCGCAAGCTCCGCCACTGCCGGGCTCGGCCCCAGCGCGCACCTTCATCGAGCGCATGGACACCCTCATGCTTTGCCGGCATTTCTGGGGATTTCCCTGATTGCTGGCGGGCCGTGGGCCGACCTAACGTGCGGTCAGGCCAGGAACGGCGAATAGGGGTGGCGGCGTCTCCGCGGCTGGAGCCCGCCGAAGGAGGCGTTCGATGCGTTCAGTACCAGCAGGAATGTCGGGTTTCGTGTCGCGCAACAGAGCGGTCATCGTCGTCGCGGTGGTCGTCGCGCTGACTTCTGCCGGCACCACTGTGGCCGCCTCGCTCGTCCTGGGCGGGATCAACACTGCCACCAATACGACCACGCTCAAGACGGGCAAGAATGCGGCGGTCCTGCAGCTGACCAATACGAATGCCAACGGCGGCACCAGCGTGAAGGGCCTGGGTATAACCGTGCCCGCCGGGCGCGCGCCGATCACGGTCAACGCGGGCGCCGGCAAGGCGACCAACCTCAATGCCGACATGATCGACGGGATGGATGCCTCAGCATTCCTGCCGGCGGGCGGCAAAGCGGCAGATGCAGACGCGCTTGATGGCATCGATTCGACCGGCTTCGTGCGCGGCAACGGGGCCACCCGGCGCGGATCGATCGTGCGAAACCCCGACGGCAGCGCTTCGCACTTCTTCCTTGGCTACTCGTTCAACGAGTTCGGACCGAGCCCGTGGGTGGGCCTCTACTACCTGTGTCCGTCGAATCTCGCCAGCAACGGTGCCGTCGTGCTCAGAAATGAGGGAGACGAGACTCTCAACGTGTTCTTTGACAACGGGCTGACCGAACCGACCTACGTGCAGTTCGCGGGCAACGGAAGCCAGTACAGCATCGGCACGCTCGCCGCGGGCGAGCACCTGTCGATCCAGGTCCACAGCGGGTCTGGCATGGCCACTTTCGAGGTCTACTCAGTCCACCGCGCAACCAACTGTTTCGCGCAGGGTCAGGCCTGGTACACGTATTGACCAGGAGTGACCGACTCCGAAGCGACGAAAGCCTGGTCGCCGCGATGAGCGGCAGCGATTGCGAGCGCCGCTCCCCAAGCAACGATGGCTGAGAGTCCGAGCGCTACAAGCGGGACGCCTGTCTCGGCCAAAGGGACGACGCCGATCGACACCGTGTTGTACATGGCGTGCATCAGGACCGCGACGGGCACAGCCTGTCCGGCGTCATTGAAGACGTAGGTGATGATCACGCTCAACGCCGTGAAGAGGACGGTGCTCAACACAACATAGATCAGCGGCGACTCCGGGTTCGACAGCAGCGCGACCCAATGGAATGCAGCCCAGCCGAGGCCGACGATCAGGCCCGCGGTAAATGGGCCGAATCTCTCCTGCAGCTTGGGCAAAGCGTATCCGCGCCAGCCGATCTCTTCACCCACGCTGGTGATCACGAGCAGCGGGAGGAGCCCAAGTTTCTCGGGGTGCACCGGGAACTTGCCCCGCGCCAGTGTGGCCAACGCTACGCCGCCCACGTGGACCAGGGGCAAGCCAAGCAGAGCGACGCCGTATGACGGCGCACCGGCGCTGAAGTTTGTCGTTCGGCGGCGAAAGGCGGCGCGTTCCTGCCGCCTGGCGCTGGCGCGGTTGATTGCGACCGCGAGGACTGCTGGCACGTAGCTGACCGGGATCGCAACGAGCGGCAGCAGATTGGCACCTTTGGGCAGCAGAGCCGCAGATGCGGTGACCAGCGAACCCAATCCGACGGATCCAGCGAAAAATGCCGAGAGCGCATGACGGCGAATCATTGAGCGTGCGGGCATAGCAAGCCTCTAACCGTGCCGACGCATGGCCAACTGGCGGTCGATGCTACCCGCCCTCCAATGCCTGCTTGATCTCTGCGATT
>DASQLS010000073.1:0-9700 GCA_035629915.1 Candidatus Limnocylindrales bacterium
CAGCTGCGTCCCGATGCCGTCGACGAGCTGGTGGCGGACGACTTCGTGTCGCACACGTGGCCGTCAGACGGTGACAGCAAGAGCGCACTCAGAAGGGCGACCGAGAGCATGGCCGCCGCGCTGCGCGATCCACGCTTCGAGATCGAAGAACTGATCGCGGAGGAGGACCTGGTCGTCGTCCGCGTAACTGCCAGCGCCACGGCGACTGGCGAGTTCATGGGTGCCGACGCGACCGGCCGCAGCTACCAGATCGGTGAGATCCACATCTTCCGCGTGCGTGACGGCCAGGTCGTCGAGCACTGGCATCAGTACGACGCGCCGGGCATGATGCGCCAGCTGGGCATCTCCAGCTAGGTCAAGCGACGTTCGTGGAGACGGGCCACCCGCTCTGACGTGGTCATCGCTGCGATTTCGGCGCCTTCATTGACAAGCCTGAGTACAGCTTGCGAAGGAATCGCGTCCCCGGGCAGGTACGTCAGGTAGCGCACCTTCTTCAGGCCCAGGTGGGCGCCGTGCAGCAGCTCGTCGGGGTCTGACATCAAGGTCCCGTACTCGAACCCCAGATGGACGTGCTCGAGCTCGGGAGCGATGTACGCGAAGTAGCGTCCACGTTTACCGACCGGCAGGTCATAGCCGATGAGTCGCCAGCCGGGTCGGATGCGCTCGATCGACGCCGGCCGGGTACGCCGAACCAGCGAGCGCAGCACATGAGCCTGGTGCCTGATGCCTTCCGGGAAATCGAGCAGGAATCGCTCGATCGCGTCCTCGTCGTCGGACATCGCGCGATCCTACTGCCGCCGCCGGCTCCCGTTATCGTGTCGACCATGGCCATCCCCCAGCGCATCCATGGCGCGACCCTGACCGAGCGCGAGCACACGGTTCCGCTCGACCATGCCGCGTCCCACGGCGCCACGATCACCGTGTTCACGCGCGAAGTGGCGGCCTTGGGCGGAGAAGATCGGCCGTACCTGGTGTTCCTCCAGGGTGGCCCGGGTCACGAGGCCACCCGTCCGACCAGCCCACCGAGCGGCTGGATGAAGCGTGCGCTGCTCGACTACCGCGTGCTGCTGCTCGACCAGCGCGGCACTGGGCGCTCGACCCCGATCGGGGCAACGATCCCGGGTGACGACGTCCGTGCCCAGGCCGACTACATGACTCATTTCCGAGCCGATTCGATCGTGCTCGACGCGGAGCTGATCCGTGCCGAGCTCGGCGTTGAGCGGTGGAGCGTCCTTGGCCAGAGCTTCGGCGGCTTCACGTCGATGACGTATCTCTCGATCGCGCCCGAGGGATTGCGGGAGGCGTTTATCACCGGCGGCCTGGCGCCCATCGGGCGACCGGTGGATGACATCTACGGCGCCACCTACCGACGGGCGGCCCAGCGCAACCGCGCATACCTCGAGCGCTACCCCGACGACGGCGTCCGCATCCGCGACATCCTCCGAAGGCTCGAGCAGGACGACGTGCGATTGCCCACTGGTGACCGGCTCACGTCCGGCCGTTTCCGCCAGCTCGGGATGTGGCTCGGCCAGCACGACGGCTTCGAGCTTCTCCACCACGTCGTCGAGCTGCCCTTCGCCTCACCCGCGTTCCTGTACGACGCCGAGGCCGGCACCCGGCGTTGGGTGCGCAACCCGATGTATGCCACGCTGCACGAGTCGTCCTACGCGGATGGCGTGGCCACTCGTTGGTCGGCAGCGCGCTTGCTGCCCCACGAGTTCGCGGCCGAGGGCTGGCTGTATGGCGAGCACGTCTTTCCGGCGATGTGGGACGAGTACGCGGGCCTGGCCGGACACCGCGACGTTGCCCACCTGCTCGCCGATCACGAGTGGCCGCGGCTCTATGACGCCGACCGGTTGCGCGCCAACGAGGTCCCGGTGGCGGCCACGATCTATGTCAACGACCTCTTCGTCGAACGCGAGCTGGCAGAGGAAACATCCGCGACCATTCGTGGGCTGCGCCCCTGGATAACGGACGAGTTCGAGCACAACGGCCTCCGGGCTGACGGCGAGCGCGTCCTCGGACGGCTGATCGACATGGTCTCCGGCCGAGCCTGACTCCGGCACCTACGAATTGGGCGACCTCTTCGTATCCTCCTTCGGGCCCGAACGGTCCGCGGCACGGATGATCCTGTCAGATCTGCTCGTGGATCAGCTGCGTGCTTTCACCACACGTCTCCCGGCCGCCACTCACAGCTGATCGGCGCAGAGAGATCGAGGGGAGGGGAGGTCGGCGTTAGCAGGACCATGATGTAGCCGTCGTCCTCCGGCGTTCGATCGATCCCGCCGCCAACGCGCACGAATGAGGGGCCGCGCCAGGTCTGCCATCCGAGTCGCTCGTAGAAGCCGTGGCTCCCCGTTCCGAGGGCGCCGAACTCGAAGTTCTCGCTCACGAATGCGCTGACCTCGCGCATCACGACCGATCCGTGACCCTGCCGCTCTCGGCCCGGCCGAGTGGCAACCGCCTCGATGTAGCCGGTCCGCAGCGGCTGACCCGCGACGTAGAGCTGTCGCTCGACGACCGCGGCGTGAGCGACGACCTGGCCATCGACGTCGAGCACGAAATGCGTGCCGCCGAGCGCGTGCTGCCAATCGTCGTCGTCGAAGCCGCCGGTGTCGTCGCCGAGGAACGCCTCGTCGAGCATGGCGCGCAGGTCGATGCGCTCGGCCTCGGTCAGCTCATCCGATGGCAAGCGCCTGAGAGTTGCGTGTTCGGACATGAGTCAAGTTTCGCGCACAACTGATACTTGGACGATGGGCTCAAAACCGCGCCTGCTGGTGCTCATCGGATCGGGCGAGCTCGCTGCGCAGATGACGCGTGGCCACAGAATGCTCGTCGAGCGCCTGACCGGTGGTCGCGGGCGCGCGTCCGAGGTGAGGGCGGCGATCATCGACACGCCGTACGGGTTCCAGTCGAATGCCGACGCCCTGAGTGCCACTCTGCTCGACTATTTCGGGCGGCGGATCGGCATGGAGGCGTCGCTTGCCTCTTTTCGGCGATCGGACGACGACGCGGTGGCGCGCGAGGCCGCGTTCGCCCTTATCCGTGAGGCGGATTTTGTCTTCTCCGGCCCTGGGAGCCCCTCGTACGCCCTGCGGCAGTGGACGGGCAGCCCCGTTCCCGAGCTGCTCAACGACAAGCTGCGCAATGGCGGTGCGCTCGTGTTCGCCAGCGCCGCGGCGCTCACCCTGGGCAGGCTGACGGTACCGGTCTACGAGATCTACAAGGGTGGTGCCGACCCCTACTGGATCGACGGACTCGACGTCCTGTCGACGATCGGCGTCAACGCGGCAGTGATTCCGCACTACGACAACGCCGAGGGCGCCGGCCATGACACCCGCTACTGCTTTCTCGGTGAGCGCCGACTGGCGATCCTCGAGGACACGATGCCGAGCGATGTGTTCGTGCTCGGAATCGACGAGCACACGGCGCTGCTGATCGATATCGACGCCGGCCAGGCTTTCGTTCACGGTCGTGGCGGCATCACCATTCGCCGTCGGGGCGAGAGCGAGTTCATCGCCACAGGCGAATCCCTTGCCCTCGACCGACTGGCCGGCGGTTCCAGCCAGGCCACCCAGCGACCAACCAAGCCCGAATCGACCGCTACCGATGACACGGCGACTCTCGCCCGGCGCCTGCTGGCGCTCGAAGATCGTTGGGAGGCTCTTGACCAGAGGGCGCGGCTGGTCGAGCCGCTCATCGAGAACCTGCTCGACCTGCGCCAGAAGGCGCGCGACGCGGGCGACTACGCAACCGCCGACGACATCCGCGATCGGCTCATGTCAGTGGGCGTCGAGGTGGCCGACATAGCCGGCCAGAGGACGCAATTCCGACTTCCGGAGCAATCAGCCTAGGCGGCGGCGCGTCGACTGAGCAGCCGCAGGGCTGCGGCCCCGATGGCCGCGAGGAAGAATCCAATGGCGAGCCCAAAGGTGGTCACGGTGAACACTCGCGTGGCGACGGAGGTGCGCATGCTCTGGCGGCGCCAACCGACCTCGTCAAGGAAAGCCGAAATGATCTCGGATACGACTCTCATGCCACCGATCGTACGCGCCCGGGCAACTGAAGGGCATCAACCAGATGTGGTGAGAGCGGCCTCGGCTACTGCCACGCCAGGAATGCGTCGACATCCACACGCGATTTGGTTGACAGCGCGTTCTTTGTGCCGTTCACGCGCACCTCGAGTGTGTGGGCGCCGGGCGCCAGTGCCGAACTCGGGGCCCAGACAACGGACCTCTTGGCCGTCGTCGCGTTGTACAGATCGACGTTCTGGACGAATACGCCGTCGAGCCACATTTCCGCGATGCCGCGTCCCGGGCCGCGCGTGCTGACGAAGGCGGCGCTGGTTCCGCTGAAGCTGAACGTCGCGCTCCGTCCGGCGCCGCCGGCGTACCGAACAGTCCCGCCCGACGATCCCGAGAGACCGGCGTTCTTCCACGTGCCGCCGTAGACGACACCGGCGCCCGACTCCTGGACCAAGGCCAGCGTGGCCGAAGTAGTCGTGGTCCAGTCGCTCATGTTTCCCTCAGTGTCCGATGCACGAAGCCTGAATGTGTACGCCGAACCGGGAATGACGGCCACGTCGGCAGACGTCGAGGTCGGCGTCGCCAGAGTCACGGCCGTCCACGCGCCGGTGCCCTTGCGCCGCTGGAGCTCGTACGAGGCGACACCCGACTCGTCAGTAGCCGCCGGCCAGGCAGCGCGCATGACCGCGGTCGTGCCGATCTGTTGTGGAGCCACGATGACGGCGGAGGGTGCGCTGACGACTGGCGGATCGGCGTCCGAGGTCGGATCGGACGTCATCCAGCCAAGGTCACGGAACAGGGCGCGGGTCAATGGGCCCGGGTCGTGAATCACCTCGCCGTTGCTGAGCGACGGCGTCATGAGAGCGTGTTGGGTGCCAGGCGCGAATGTGGATTCGTCGAAGTGCGAGTTGCTCGATCCGCCGCTCCACGTGGCCGGCGCGAACAGCCGTGCCCGGCTGCCAAGCTCGGCAACGACATTGGGGCCGCCGAAGTAGACAGAACCGTCGGTCAGCTCGGTCTTGAGTGCCGCTGATGGATTGGCAAAGACAGCTGTGTCGGTCAGCTTGAAACCGCCCGTCGCCGCGGTCCACTCATTCTGGTCGTAGCGCGTCTGCAAGCCGGCGCCGACGCCCCAGGAGCCGTTGCTTCCGCTGGCGTTGAATGTGCCAAAGAACCCCAAGCCGTGGCCGATCTCGTGCAGGACAACGGTGTAGAAGTCCCATGCGTTCGACGGCCCGTTGCCGTCCGTGCCCAGGTACCAGCCACTGAAGTTGCTGTTGAAGTTGGCGTTGATCTCCGTTGCCGTCTTGGGGCAGCCGCACAGCGCTTCGGCGAGCGCCGATGAGTAATAGCGGCCGTCGGGAAGGGGCACGTAGTAGGTGCTGCTGGCAGATCCGAGCACGTTGGTTCCGAGAGGCGTCCAGTTGGCGTTCACGCGGATCACCTGGCTGGACACGATCTGCGACTCCCAAACCGTCACAGCCGCTTCGAATGCCGCCTGCGCCTGAGCCGAGAATCCGTTGTAGGTGACCTGTATGTCGGCCGTGGCCTGTGCAGACGGTCCGCCGGCGGCGAGAAAGCTGGATGCCGCCGGAGCTCGAATCGGGCGAAAGGACTTGGTCGTCTTAGCGGCGCGCACCTCGGCCATCGAGCCGGGCAGTATCTGCGCGTTGGCCGAGCGTGCGGCAGCAGCCGGCACGTGGAAAGAGGTCAGCAGGAGGAGCAGGATTGCTGCTGCCACGGCGGCCACGGACAACACGTGGTCGCGTTTGACCACCGGAACGCGGCGATGGAGCAGGATCACGGGCCGATGATGCTGATCGACCGGCCGTTCTGTCAGCCGTACCCTCGGCGCTCTGGGAGAGCCAATTGGGTGGTCCTAAACTCACCTAAGTGAACACGCCGACCGAGGAGTTCGCCGCCCTGGTCGATGCGATGCTCGCTCGAAGCGAGGCAACTTACGGCGCCCACGAGTCGCGCGGCGCGCGTCGATCATTCGGTTCGACCTCTCTCAAGGCCAACGGCACGATCTTCGCCATGCTCGTCAAGGACCGACTGGTGGTGAAACTCGCGGGTCAACGCGTCGACGAACTGGTCGAGCAGGGGGTTGGCGACAGGTTCGATCCAGGAACGAGCAGTCATACTTTTCAGATGGCCGTCTACAAGCTCAATCGACGCGCTGTCGCCCACGCCAAGAGGCTGATCGAGGCCGGCCGGTACGTTCTCGAGAGCGACTGGGGAGAGGCTCAGCCACGGGCTGACGACGAGAACCAGTTCCTCGAGTCGCATTCATGGGCTGACTACGCGCCATGGCACCTGGGCCTGACCGACGGCGCCAACGACGAGACCAAGGCGCGCTACGCGTTCGTCTTCGGCGACTTCAAGCGACTCCATCGATCGGGGCTCATCGCCAGCCACTACCGCGCGGCGGAGTTCCATCACAAGGAGATCGAGCTGGCCGCTCATCGGCTGCTGCAGATTCTCGACAAGAAGGCGTACCCGAAGGGATAGCCAGATGGCCGACGCCGGCATCGTCAATCGCAACGGTCGGGCCGATACAGGTGCCTTCGATGCGGTCCTGGCAGCTTTCTCCCCGGACGTTCGCTTGGTGGCTCATGCGGTGCGCGACCTGGTCTTCGATGTGCTGCCCGAGACAGTCGAGGTCGTATGGCCGAAGCAGGGCTCCGTGGGTTGGGGCATCGGCGCACGCAAGTTCAGCGAGCAGTTCGCCTATTTCCTGCCGTTCAAGAAGCACGGGACGTTGGGCTTCTACTACGGCGGTGAGCTGGCCGATCCCGCGGGCTTGCTTGGCAGCGGCGGTCGCCAGGTCTCGGGCAGGCTGTCTATGCGCAGCCTCAAGATCGAACGCGTCGAGGACGTGGCCCAACCGGCGCTGCGCGCGCTGGTGGTGGAGGCGGTTCGGCACCTGAGCGCGGCCGCGCACGCCTGATCGGGGGCCCCCTCCTTGGCGCGTTGAGCGTGCCGGTGTAAGGTACGCCTGCTTTCCAGAAGTAAGGTGACCTTACGAAACCCCGAAGGTGCGCTTCAGAGGAACTGACAAAGCTTGTTCTCGACATTCGTGATCGGCCTGCGCGAGGGCCTCGAAGCCGCCCTCGTGATCGGCATCCTGATCGCTTTCCTGGTCCGCGCCGGACGCAGCGACGTCCTGCCCCGCCTGTGGCTCGGCGTTGCCCTCGCCGTGCTGCTCTCGCTTGGCTTTGGCTTCGTGCTCACTTTCGGCGCGTACACGCTCAGCTTCGAGGCGCAGGAGGTGATCGGCGGCACGCTGTCCATCCTCGCCGTTGCGCTGGTCACCTGGATGGTGTTCTGGATGCAGCGCCAGGCGCGCAACCTGAGGGCCAGTCTCGAGAACGATCTGACCCGCGCCCTCGCTTTCGGCGGTCTGTGGAGCGTCGTGATCATCGGGTTCGTCTCCGTCGCTCGCGAGGGCGTCGAGACGGCCCTGTTCCTGTGGTCGATGGTTCGCTCCTTCGGTGGCGCCTCTGACGCGCTCCTCGGCGCACTGCTCGGCATCCTCGTCGCCGCTGCTCTTGGATACGTCATCTACAAGGGCATGGTCCGCGTCAACCTGCGCATCTTCTTCACCGTTACCGGCGCATTCCTGATCGTGGTCGCCGCGGGCGTGCTCGCATATGGCGTCCACGACCTCCAGGAGGCAGGAGTGCTGCCGGGCCCGTATACCTCGGCCGCACCGATCGACCCGGCCACGGGGCAGGTCGCTGTCGGCCTCGCCGGGTTCCCATTCGGTTGGGCGTTCCAGGTCGGCGACGTGATTGCGCCAACGGGCGCCGTTGCCGCCCTGCTCAAGGGAACGCTCGGCCTCGCCCCGGAGATGACGTGGCTCGAGGTGATCGCCTGGGCCACCTACCTCATCGTCGTCGGCACGATCTTTGCGCGCCGTTTCATCGCGTCGCGCCCGCCACGGCCGGTTATCGCCACCAGTCCAACACCCGCCGTCACCAGAGGAGAAACATGAAGGTCAGCCGATCCGCGTTCGGTGTATCCGTTGCCACTCTCGCGCTCGTCGCGTCCGGCTGTGTCGCCAACACACCGGCCGGCGGCCAGGCGATTGCCGTGACATCCACCGACACGGCGTGCGACGTCGCGCGCAATAGCACGGCGAGCGGTACGGTCGCGTTCGACGTTGCCAACCGCGGCACCCAGGTGAGCGAGTTCTACCTGGTCGGCGAGGACGGCCTGCGCATCATCGGTGAGGTCGAGAACATCGCCCCGGGCGCATCGCGCACGCTGACCGTCACTGTTCAGCCGGGCAGCTACAACACACTGTGCAAGCCGGGCATGATCGGCACCGGCGTCGGCAAGGCGCCGTTCAGTGTGACCGGCGACCGGGTCGCGATCACCGGCGAAGATGCCGCGCAGAAGCAGCAGGCAGTCGACCTGTACGCGGCGTTCGTGAAGGACCAGGTTGCGCAGCTCGTGCCTGCCACCGAAGGCTTCGTCGAGCTGTACGTCAACGGCGACGACGATGAGGCCAAGGATCAGTTCCCCAACGTACGCACTTACTACGAACGAATCGAGCCTGTCGCCGAGGCACTCGGCGACCTCGACCCGCGGATCGACTATCGCGAGGTCGACGCCAAGGCAGAGGGCCTCGATTGGACCGGCTTCCACCGCATCGAGAAGGATCTCTGGGAGCCGGCCCAGGACGCGCTCAACTCGGACGGCGAAACGCCCGCCTGGCAGGATTGGCAGCCGTCGACGCCCGAGCAGCGCGAAGAGATCGGCCAGCAGCTCGTGGATGACGTGACCGAGCTGTACAACTTCGTCCACTCGGACGAGTTCACGACCTACCTCGCCGATCAGGGCGTCGACTGGCTGAGCAACGGCTCGATCGCGCTGCTCGACGAAGTCGCTACCGGCAAGATCACCGGCGAGGAGGACTGGTGGTCGGGCACCGACCTGTGGGACTTTGCCGCTAACGTCGAGGGATCCAAGCTGGCCTTCACGCTGGTGCGCGACTTCGCCTCGTCCAAGGGCGATGCGGGAGTTCAGCTGGTCGAGGAGATCGACAGCGGCTACACAGCGCTCGAGACGGAGCTGGCCAAGTTCGGCAACCTCGAGGACGGCTTCGTCTTCTACAGCGAGCTGACCGCCGAGGACAAGCGCAACCTGACCAACCTGATCAATGCCCTGGCCGAGCCTCTCTCACAGCTGACAGGCACAATTCTGACGTGACCGATCGCCGCTCCGAGGAGACCGCCCAGCGGGGGAGGGGTGTATCCCGGCGCGAGTTACTCGGCTACGCGGCGGCCGGCACCGCCGGCCTGGTGGTCGGCGGGATCGGTGGGCCCCTGGTCCTCCCACAACCGTTGCTCGGCGGCGATCCTGCCGGCAGCCCAACCTCGAACGTCTATCCGTTTTACGGTGCACATCAGGCCGGCGTGACGACCGCTATGCAGGACCACCTCCACTTCGCGGCGTTCGACATGGCGCCTACTGCCGGACGCGCCGAGCTGATCAGCCTGCTCCAGGACTGGTCGTACGTGTCGGCGCGAATGACCCAGGGACTCGAAGTCAGCGCCACGGGCGCGACCGGGGGCAACCCGGAAGCGCCGCCCGACGACACCGGCGAGGCGCTCGACCTGACCGCCAGCGGCCTGACCGTGACGATCGGCTTTGGTCCGACGCTGTTC
>DASQLS010000074.1:0-24800 GCA_035629915.1 Candidatus Limnocylindrales bacterium
ATCCTCGGGCGCGGAGCCGCTGCCGGCCGCCTGCCCGTTCCAGTCGGCCATCGCGGAGACGGTGATGACCTCGTCGTAGGCACCGGGCACATAGTTGGCCGAATCGGACGCCCTGTTGCCGGCGGCGCCGATCATCGTCACCCCCTCCGCGTCGAGGCGACAGACCGCCTGATGGAACAGATCGGCGTTGTCGAAGCCGCAATTGCCGTCGTCTGAGCCGGCACCGGAGATGCTCATGTTGACGACCTCGATGCGCGGCACGGACTCGTTTCCCGGCTCGCGCATCGATGCGACGTGGTCGAGCCCGCAGATGATCCACGACCAGAAACCGTTGCCGTTGCCCTCGAGGACCTTGATCGCCCACAGCCGCGCACCCTGCGCGACGCCCGCAACTCCGCGGCCGTTCTCGCGCGCGGCGGCAATGCCCGAAACGTGTGTCCCGTGGCCGAAGCTGGCCGAGTCCTTCCAGCTGTTGGGCTCGGCACGCTCGGCCTCGCTCTGGTTCGGGTCGGTGCAGTTGTAGCCGCCGTGGATGTTGAGCTCCTGGTTGTCGGGCTGAAGCCCCGTATCGAGAACGGCGATATCCACGTCGAGCACCGAACCGACGCGGTCCGGGTTGACCGTCGCGCCGACGCGGAAGATGCCCGACTGGACCTCGTTGTCGGTCAGCGGGTATGGATCGCCCGCGGAATGGATGGGCATGTCGGGAACGACCGCTGCAATGCTCGGGTCGGCTACCAGCGCGGCTCGCTGGCTCGAGGTCAGGGTTGCCGCGAAGCCATTCAGAACGCGGCTGAAGCGCTGCGTGGCCCGAACTCCGTGGCGCGCCTGGGCACGGTCGATAGTCGTGCCGAGCGAGGCTCCAGGCTCGAGCTGCACGATGTAGCGCGCCGTCGCATCGGCGGCCGACGTCGAGGTTGGCGCCAGTGCCGCCGTCGCGCCGAGGGCGGCAACGAGGATCAGGCGCGCGAAGATCCGGAACACGTATCGCTCCCCCGCCACGGCTGGCATCGAGCCCAAGGCTACACTCCGCGGACGGTCCCGAACTCGGCGTGACCGCACCCGGATTCGAGGTGGTAAGCCCTGTGACGCGACGTGGTCGCCCCCTGTTGTCGCTGCTCCTGGCAACGACCCTCATCGCGCCCGCGCTGCTTCTCTCTCCGCCGGCCACCGTGGCGGCGACCAACGACACGATTCGCTCGTTCACCCTGTCGGGCACTCCGTTCGCCGCCGATTTCGCGCCGCTACCTCAACGCGTCACGATCGAGCTCGACCTGGCTCGGAGGGCGAGGGTATGGATCTCCATCCGGCGGCCCGACGGGACGTTGGTCAAGCGGCTCGCGACCGGCGTCAACCTCGCGTCCGGCCGGCACAGCTGGAGCTGGAGCGGCCTCAACAAGCGCGGCCGGACCGCGGCCGATGGGCAGTACGTGGCTCGCCTGGTGACCGAGAACGGCCGCGGCCGCGCGCGCGGGGATCGGCCGCTGCGCAAGGGCCTGCCACCGATCTATCCGTCCAACCCGGGAGCGATCGTGATTGCCGTCGACCCCGGCCACGGCGGCAGATATCCGGGCGCGGTGCGAGACGGCTTCCTGGAGAAGGACTTCAACCTGGCGATCGCGCTCCAGCTGCAGGAGATGCTCGAGCGTGCCGGGGTTCAGGTGGTCATGAGTCGGACGACCGATCGGGCGCTCGACGAGCCGCGGACCGACCACAACGGCGACGGCCTGTTCAATCGCTACGACGACGACCTGCTGCGCACTGACAACAAGAACCTCGCCCGCGCCGATGCGGCCGTTCACGTCCACAACGACGCGAACCCCGATCCCGCGGTCAGCGGCACGAGCGTCTACATCAATGCCAATCACACGTGGACGCCGCAGGCCGCGGAGCTCGCCGCGCGCATCCTTCAATCGAAGGTGGCCGCGCTCGAGGCATACCGCTCGCCGGCCTTCACGCCGCGCGATACCGGCGTCCGCACGGGTTGGTACTACTACCTTGGCCCATACGACCCGCCGTTCCTGGCTCGGCCGTCGCTGGTCACCAGCGTGCTGTCCGAGTCGCTGTTCGTGAGCAACGCGGCCGACCTGGAGGCACTCAAACGGGCCGATGTCCGCCAGTCGATCGCGGCCGGAATCTACGTCGGACTGGCCGCGTGGCTCAACGAACGAGACTGGGGCGCGGGCTATGCGACGACCGCGCCACCGACCGAATCGGCAACTGCTGGCTCGGCCATCACATACCATCTGCGCCTGACCAACCGGGGGAACCGCCAGTCGGAGGGATGGAACCTGAAACTCGGGGCAGTGCCTGCGGTACCCGTGTACGACGGCTCCGGCGCGGTCGGCCAGCCGATCGGCGAGATTGAGGTTCCGGACGGGCTTGATCCGGGAGAGTCGATCGTGCTGGACGTTCCCGCGACGGCGCCGGCCGCCGGGGAGTGGCTAATCAAGGCAGACGTGGTGGCCGGCGGGACGCGCTTCTCGGAGC
This sequence comes from Candidatus Limnocylindrales bacterium, assembly GCA_035629915.1. GTDB lineage: Bacteria > Chloroflexota > Limnocylindria > Limnocylindrales > CSP1-4 > JALYGJ01. Next base: position 2,491 of record DASQLS010000074.1, read on the forward strand.
TCGGCATCGCAGCGCTGCAGCTGCCGCTGACCACGACCGCATCCCAGGTCGCGCGGTGACCGTCAGCGAGGGACTTCACTCGGGCATGCTGGCCGGCAAGAAGGCGCTTATCTTCGGCGTCGCCAACGATCATTCGATCGCGTGGGGCATCGCCCGCGCGTTGCACGAGCACGGGGCAGAGATCGGCTTCAGCTCGGTCGAATCGCTGATCGCAAAGCGCGTCAAGCCGCTGGCCGACAGCATCGGCTCGACCTTCGTCGAGCCGGCGGACGTTCAGAGCGACGAGGACATCGCCCGCGTCATCAACAAGTGGGACGATCAATACGGCTCGCTCGACATCCTCGTCCACGCGCTCGCCTTCGCGCGCAAGGAGGATCTGGAGGGGAAGTTCGTTGACACGTCGCGCGAGGGCTTCAAGCTGGCCCTCGACATCAGCGCCTACTCGCTCGTTGCCATCTCACATGCCGCCCAGGAGATCATGCCCGCCGGCGGCAGCATCATGACGCTCAGCTACTACGGCGCCGAGAAGGTCGTCGCCAACTACAACGTGATGGGCGTCGCCAAGGCCGCCCTCGAGGCGAGCGTGCGCTACCTGGCCAATGACCTGGGCCCGGCCGGATTGCGCGTGAATGCCATCAGTGCCGGCCCGGTCCGAACGCTCGCCGCCAGCGGCGTGGCCAACTTCAAGCGGATGTACGGCCTCTTCCGTGAGGTGGCGCCGCTGCGCCGCAACATCACCATCGAGGATGTGTCCGGCACTGCCGTCTACCTCGCAAGCGACCTGTCGGCGGCCGTCACCGGCGAGGTGATCTACGTTGACGCCGGCTTCAACATCCTCGGGGTTCCGACGCCCGAAGAGTGAGCGAACCTCCAAGTCCCAAGCCGCCGACGCGCGTGCCCAGCCTCGGTCCACGTGGCGAGGGCTGGTTCGTGCTCCAGCTGCTGCTGATGGCGCTCATCTTCGGCGCCGGGCTTCTGTTCGGGGCGAACTGGTCCGGCGCTCCGCGATTTGCCGCTGCGCTCGCCGGGGTGGTCATGATCGTCCTCGGTCTCGGACTCGGCTTCCTGGGCGTACGCGATCTCGACCAGTCGCTCAGCCCGATGCCGCGGCCGACCGACAACGCGGTGCTCATCTCCGATGGCATCTACCGCCGCCTTCGCCACCCAATCTACGCGGGCGTCATGCTGCTCGGACTCGGCTGGGCACTTCTGACTGCGTCGGTCGTGGCGCTGGCCCTGGCACTCCTGCTCGCCGTCGTGCTCGATCTCAAGGCGCGGCGCGAGGAAGCGTGGTTAACCGAGCGATTCGCGGGCTACCCCTCGTACGCGGCACGAACGCGGCGCTTCGTTCCCGGCGTCTACTGAGTGCGGGATCGCGGCGGACAAGGAAAGACCCGAAGGAACCTCGGAGTTGCTGAGCTGGTGGCGATGGGACGAGCCCCTCGCCGCGACCTGGAAATAAATCCCCAGATCTCCGGCTCTGCTACCGATCTCCTCAGCTGATGCAAGCACCTGCCGGTGAGTTCGGCTTCCGTGGCCCCTTCGGGCTGAGACGAAGACTAGGGACGGCCGATGTCCGGCACAAGCCCAGTCATCCACGACTTTCGGACAGTTCGACGCGGTTATCCACGAACCGCGGATCGACTGGGGATAGTCGCTGTGGATGACGTTGCGGCGAATGCCCGAGGCGGCTTTCATGCAACATGGCGCGATGGCTGAAACGGAGATGTTGGTCAGCGTCGATATCGAGACATCGGGGCCTTCGCCGTCGACCGGCAGCATGCTTTCGCTCGGTGCTTGCCTGGTCGACGATCCTGCAATAAGCCTGTACCTGGAGCTGATCCCGGACGCTGACCTGCCGTGGGATGAGGGCGCCGCGCGGATACACCAGCTCGATCGCGCGCGGCTCGAACGCGACGGCATCGCGCCGGAGGCAGCGATGCTCGCCCTGTCCGATTGGCTCGAACGCAGCTGTGCCGGCCTCCGCCCGGTTTTCGTAGGCTTCAACGCCCCGTTCGACTGGATGTTCGTGTCCGACTACTTCTGGCGTCATCTCGGGCGCAACCCGTTCGGTGTCTCGGCGCTCGATCTGAAGTCGTACTACATGGGTCGCGAGGGTGTCGCGGCGTGGGAGCTGACCCGCCGGGTGCACATCGACCAGCGGCTCGGACTGCCGCCCGACCACAATCACAACGCGCTCGACGACGCGAGCGGCCAGGCACGTCTCGCCCAGGTGTTGCTGTCGCGTGAAGAGAACTGAGTGGTGCCTTCTGGCACCAACGCGGAGGTCATGCATTTCCATATCGCGGCGGCGATGTAACATTGCGCCCGCATTGCGGGACCTGCGGGGGCAGGTAGCTGCGGGCTCGTCACCGGTCCCGAGATGCTGGATTAGGTGACGATGCGCAGACTCTGGCCAACCACTCGGCGATTTCTCCGGCGTTATTCGCGCCGCTTCTATTTCCTTGCCCTCGCCGTCTTCTTCGCGATCTTCGCCGCCGGCGTCTACGTGACCGCACTGCCGGCGAAGCCAGCACCCGTGGCCCTGCCATCCGCAACCACGGCCGAGCGCTGGACGCTGCTTCAGCTGATCACCCACATCGACGCCGGAGAGGTTCGCGCGGTGACGATGGGAGCCAACGACTCCGGTACGCAGATGCTGCTCGCCCGAACCGAGGGCGGCGACTACGTTGCCATCGGCATCAACGTCCCGGTCGCCGAGGCTGCTTCGGCGCTGGTCAGCCTTGGCTACGGCGACCTGTTGACGCGCGGCGTTGTCGCGGCGATCGAGGATGCCGGCACGGCCTCAGGTATCGACCTGCGCATGGCCGTCAACCTCTTGATGCTCGTCCTGATCGTGTCCGTCGGCGCCTCGCTGCTCTACCGGATGCGCGATCGACTGCCCATCGGCGGCCGGAAGCCGAGCCGTTTCTCGACGATCATGCCTGCCGCGACGCCCGCGAGCGGCGGCCGCGCGGCCGGGGGGCCGACCAACCAGGTGACGGGCACGACCGCCGGTGGCCTGGTCCATCTGTCGGACGTTGCCGGCTGCGAGGAGGCCAAGCTCGAGCTGGCCGAGGCGATCGAGTTCCTGCGCAACCCGATGCGCTTTCGGTCGCTCGGCGCACAGGTGCCGCGTGGCGTGATGCTCTACGGGCCACCGGGGACCGGCAAGACGATGCTGGCCCGCGCGGTGGCGACCGAGGCCGGTGTGCCCTTCCACCACGCGTCCGGGTCCGACTTCGTGGAGAAGTACGTGGGCATGGGCGCGCGGCGCGTGCGCGACCTGTTCGCCCACGCCCGCAAGCTCGGCAAGGGGGTCATCTTCATCGACGAGTTCGACGCCCTGGGACGGGCGCGCGGCAGTGCCAATAGCCACGAGGAGCGCGAGCAGACGCTCAACCAGTTGCTCGTCGAGCTGGATGGCTTCTCGACTTCGAGCGAGATCGTCGTAATTGCCGCTACCAACCGCCTGGACATCCTTGACGACGCGGTCCTCCGCCCCGGCCGCTTCAGTCGAAAGGTGCATGTCAGCCTGCCCGACGTCGGTGGCCGCCGAGCGATCCTCGATGTCCACGCCCGCGGCAAGCCGCTCGGGCCAGAGGTCGATCTCGATCTCCTGGCACGCAAGACGTATGGCTTCTCCGGCGCGCAGCTGGCCGACCTGCTCAACGAGGCGGCGATCATGGCCGCGCGTCGCGAGAGCGTCACCATCGGTAACGACGATCTGCACGCCGGCTGGCTGAAGGTTGCTGTAGGAACTGGCCGGCGGCGGTCAATGAACGAACGCGACCGAGCGATCATCGCTGCACACGAGGTTGGCCACGCGATCTGCGGCAAGGTCCACGGCGACTCGCGGCGCGTCGAGGAGATTTCTCTGTTCGCCCACGGTGAGGCGCTCGGCGTGACCGTGAGCTCCCAGGAAGACAACGATCTGCCGTCCGAGTCAGACCTCCGCGCGCGACTGATCGCGCTGATGGGCGGCCGCGCGGCGGAGGAGCTGCTCTTCCATGACGTCACGCCCGGCGCGGCGAACGACTTCGAGAAGGCGACCCACATCGCAACCTCCATGGTTCAGCGCTGGGGCATGGGTCGTGATCCACGCGAGGCTGCCGACGCCGCGGCCGGCCGAGGCACGCTCTCCTTCTTTGCCGTTAAGCGCGATGGCACATTGCCATCCGAGCTGAACGCACCGGCCACGCGCGCGATCGCGGCGATCCTCGACCAGGCATACGCGAGCGCGCGCCAGACGCTCATCGATCATCTCGACAAGCTCCGGGCGATCGGCGTCTACCTCGTTCAGCAGGAGCGCATCGACGGCGACACCTTCGACGCGCTCTTCGACGGCACGCTCGACGTTCCCGACGCTCAGAGCGAGTGGCGCCCGGCAGCCGCGCGGCCGCGCGAATGGGCCGCGATCACCGCGATGGGCGCCAGCAGCGAAACAGCCGAAGCCTAGAACCTCATAGAGCGTGCGTGGCGCACTGATCGCGCCATCACGTGACGCAACTATCCGCCGAAGACCTGGGAACCCTGCCTAAAAGCGCTAGCCGGCAGCGTTCGCCGGACGAACGCACCGCTCAACGCTTCAATCGATGCTGAATCGGCGCAAGTGACGCGGCAGCGTGCGTCCAGCGGACGATTGAGTCGCTTCGTGACGCAACCGACGAGCTATCGATCACCAACGGGGGTAGCCAAGGAGGACCCGAGAAGAGGCGCTAGCCGAGTGCCTCGAGGATGTGCTTGAAGAGGTCGCGCGCCGAGACGATCCCAGTGGCGTGACCGTTCTCGACCAGCGGAATGTGGCGGAAGCCGCCCACGGCCATCTTGTGGATGGCGATCGCGACACTGTCGTCGGGCAGCAGCACGACCGGGTCGCGCGTCATCAGCTGGCCCACGGTCGCCCCGTCATAGCCGGCATCATCGAGCTTCATCACCAGGTCGCGCTCGGTCAGGATGCCCGAGACGGCACCGTCATCTTCCACGATCAGGCAGCCAACTCCAGCCCCCTGCATCTGGCGGACAGCGTCGGCAATCGCCGCGCCGGAGCCGATCGTCAGCGGCGCGTGAGGCTGAACCTCGGCCAACGGAACGTTGACCATCGTCGCCTCGAATGCCGTACCGGGCGCCGGGATGTCCGCGGTGCGCAGGTCGGCGCCGCAGTTCTCACATTCGTCGAGGCCCTGGATGTTCTCGTGGCCACACGACGGGCAGATCACGCGCCGACCCTGGCTACTCGACCGTCCATGTCTCGCCGCTGACGAGCAGCTTCTCGAGATCGCCGGAACCCTGGCGCGTCACCGCGTCATCGATCTGGGCGACCATCAGCTGGTCGTGCGTCGGCCGCTGGATCCGGCGCAGCACGCCGACGGGCACCGGGAACTGCGGCCACCACATGCGCGACAGCATGTAGGCGAGGTATGGATCTTCGGCTTCCTCGTCGTGCACCAGCAGGTCTGCCTCGGTTACATCGCCACCGATCTGCACGACCTCGGGATGGAGCCCATTCAGGCGGATGCCCTTGTCACGATCCTTGCCGAAGATCATCGGCTTGCCGTGCTCGAGGACGAGCGTTCGGTCGTCGCGCACTTCGCGCTCAGTGAACTCGCGGAACGCGCCGTCATTGAAGATGTTGCAGTTCTGGAGCACCTCGACGAAGGCCGAGCCCTTGTGGAAGCCGGCGCGATTTAGCGTCTCCTGAAGGTGCTCGGTGTGCGTGTCAACCGATCGCGCGACGAAGCTGGCCTCGGCGGCCAGCGCGATCGACAGGGGCTGGATTGGGAAGTCGACCGTGCCGGCCGGCGACGACTTCGTCTTCTTGCCCTGTTCGGAGGTCGGTGATGCCTGGCCCTTGGTCAGGCCATAGATCTGGTTGTTGAACATGACCAGCTTGATGTCCACGTTGCGGCGCATCGAGTGCAGAACGTGGTTGCCGCCGATCGACAGCGCATCGCCGTCACCAGTTATGACCCAGACCATCAGATCCGGACGAGCGACCTTGAGGCCGGTCGCGAGGGTCGGCGCGCGGCCGTGGATGGTGTGGAAGCCGTAGGTGTTCATGTAATAGGGCAGCCGGCCCGAGCAGCCGATGCCGGAGATGAAGACGATGTTCTCCTTGGGCACGCCGAAGTCGGGCATCGTCTTCTGGGTCTGGGCGAGGATCGAATAGTCGCCGCAACCCGGGCACCAGCGCACCTCCTGGTCGGATACGAAGTCCTTGCGTGAAAGCGCGATCACCTGGGCGTTCTCGGCACTCAGCGCCGGCGCGGCATTGCCGTTCCCGTGGCCGTTGGTGGAAGTTGCGTGATCGGTCATCTCGTCCGTCATTTCTGGTCCTGGCCGAGCAGCTCCTCGGCCGCCTGCTTGATCTCGATGATGCGGTAGGGCTTGCCGCGGACCTGGTTGAAGCCCTTGACATCGATCAGGAAACGGGCGCGCAGGAGCATCGATAGCTGGCCGAGGTTGACCTCGGGGACCAGCACGTTGCGATAGTTGCGCAGGACCGCCTCGGTGTTCGCCGGCAGAGGATTGAGGTGGCGCAGCTGAGCGTGGGCGACGCTCCAGCCTTCGGCCTGGAGGCGTTCTGTTGCGCTTCTGATTGCGCCGTAAGTCGAGCCCCAGCCGAGGATCAGCAGATCGCCCTGCTCTGGCCCGTGAACCTCGAGCGGCGGAATGTCGAGCGCGATGCGGGCCACCTTCTCATGGCGCAGGACCTGCATCTTGTGGTGGTTGTCCGGGTCGTAGCTGACGTTGCCCGTCACGTCAGCCTTCTCGAGGCCGCCGATGCGATGCTCGAGACCGGGCGTGCCGGGAGGAGCCCAAGGTCGGGCGAGCGTCTCGGGATCGCGCGCATATGGCTGGAAGGTCGCTCGGTCGGTGTGGTTGGCGACAGAGATATCGGGCAGGTCGGCGACCGACGGCACACGCCACGGCTCCGAGCCGGAGGCCAGGAAGGCGTCCGACATGTAGATGACCGGGGTCATGTACTTGAGCGCCAGGCGCCACGCCTCGATCGCGTAGTCGAAGCATTCGGCGGGGGTGGCCGGCGCCACGATCGGCACCGGCGAGTCGCTGTTGCGCCCGAACATGGCCATCAGCAGGTCGGCCTGCTCGGTCTTGGTCGGCATGCCGGTCGATGGTCCGGCACGCTGGACGTCGACGACCACCAGCGGCAGCTCGACCATCACCGCCAGGTTGAGTGCCTCGCTCTTCAACGCGATGCCCGGTCCCGAGCTGGCCGTCATGCCCATCTGGCCGCCGTAAGACGCACCGATGGCCGATCCGATGGCGGCGATCTCGTCCTCAGCCTGGAACGTCTTGACGCCGAAGTTCTTGTACGTCGCGAGCTGGTGCAGGATGTCGCTCGCCGGCGTGATCGGATAGCTGCCGTAGACCAGCTCGCGGCCGGCCAGTCGCGCCGCGGTCACGAAGCCGAGGGCGGTCGCCTCGTTGCCGGTGATGTTTCGGTACGTGCCCGGCGCGAGCTTCGCCGGCGCCACGCGGTACGTGGTGTGAAACATCTCGGTCGTCTCACCGAACGCATAGCCGGCCTTGAGCGCGCGCGTGTTGGCCTCGGCGACGATCGGCTTGGCACTGAAGCGCTGCTCGATCCAGCGCAGCGTCGGCTCCATGCTCCGTTCGTAGAGCCAGAACATCACTCCTAGAGCGAAGAAGTTCTTGGTCAGGTCGATCTGCTTGTTGGTCATGTCGAGGCCCTCTAGGGCCCGCGTATTCAGCGCGCTGATCGGGATCTCGAAGAGGTTGAACTTCTTGAGCGAGCCGTCCTCGAGCGGGTTGCTGTCGTAGCCCGCCTTTTTCAGGTTGTTGGGGTTGAACGCGTCCGAGTTGACGATCAGCGCGCCGCCCGCCGGCAGGTCGCCGATGTTGGTTCGCAGCGCCGCCGGGTTCATGGCCACGAGCACGTCCGGATCGTCGCCCGGGGTGTAGATCTCGGCACTCGAGAAGCTGAGCTGGAACCCGCTCACGCCGGGCAGCGACCCGGCCGGGGCGCGGATCTCGGCCGGATAGTCGGGCAGCGTGCTGACATCGTTGCCGAAGACAGCGGCGGTTCGCGTGAACTGCGTGCCGGTCAGCTGCATGCCATCGCCGGAATCGCCGGCGAACCGAATCGTGACGCGCTCGAGCTCCTGCACGTTGACGTCGCTGGCTGGCTTGGTCTCGGTCGTCACGCCCCTTCGGGTTCCTCCATGGTCTGGTGTGGCCGCGGCGGCAGATTGAGGATCTCCTGTGGGAAGGCCTCGGCCACGTACTCGAGCAGGTCCTGCTGGCGGAGCAATCCGACGATTGCGCCTGAGTCATCAATCAGCGGCACGTTCCGATAGTGGCCGCTCTCCATCGCATGCATCGCCTCGATAAGTGTCGCGTCGGCGTGCATTGTGTGCGGGTCCGCGCTCATGAACTCATCGACCGCCCGATCGCCCTCGACCGGCGCGCCGAGGATGCGCGTCAGCACGTCGCGCTCGGTCAGGATGCCGACCAAGCGGCCGCCATCCTGGATCAGCACGGCGTCGCCGCCATGAGCGCGCATCGCGGCCAGGGCGTCGCGCAGCGGAGTGCCGGTCGCGACCGTCGCCGGCTGGGTGCGAGCCATGACCCGCGCCTTCTCCGCGCGCAGCTGAAACCGCGACTCTGCTGTCGTCGTGTGGCCGAGACTCTTGATCTTGACGGCGCCTTCCACGCGGCGAGGCATCCTCCATCTGCAAGCGGGCCACTGATTCTACTCGGCACAGGCGCCGTAGCAGCGAAACTTCTTGCCTGCGCCACGAATCGCGTTGGTTCGAGCGACGCACTCGGCACAAGGCTGAAACGTGATCGGGTTCCGGCGAAGGCTGACCGCGCCCCGTTACGGCCGATGATGCTCAAGGTCACCCGGTCGCACGCGCCATGTCCGGCGCAACGGGGGAGTGACTAAGGAGGAAGTAACCATGGGTAACCAGGATCAGCTGCAAGGCAAGCTCGAGCAGACCGGCGGCGAGCTCAAGGAGAACGTTGGCGACGCGATCGACAACGAGCAGATGGAGAACGAAGGCAAGGTCGATCAGGCCAAGGGCGCCGTACGCGAGGGCGTCGGCGACGTCAAGGAAGGCGTCGACAACGCGGTCGACGACTTCAACAACAGGACCTGATCGCCCGCCCTCAACTCTGAGGTAGCCAAAGGCCGGGTCGCGAAAGCGGCCCGGCCTCTTTTGTTTGTCGCGCTCTGTGGTCGCGGCCTATGTTGGTGGCGCGCGCGAGAGTCGTCTAGCGGCGCGCGCCGAGCACCAGCGACAGGTAGTACAGGAACGAAAGCAGCGCGGTCAGTGCCGCAGCTACATAGGTCCAGCCGGCCGCCTTGAGAACCGACCTGGCACCGTCGGCGCGCTCACCGTTGAGGCCGATCGGCCCGAGATAGGCGAGCGCCCGGTTGCTCGCGCCGAACTCGACCGGCAGCGTCACGAAGGTGAAGGCCACGGCCGCGGCGAAGAACACCAGGCCAACCAATGCCAGGTTGAACAGGTTCATGAACACGCCGATGATGATTAGCCACGGCGCGAGCGTGGAGCCAAGGTTGGCTACCGGCACGATCAGCTGACGCAGAGCCATCGCCTTGTCGCCTTGCTTGTGCTGTGCCGCGTGACCAACCTCGTGCGCGATAACCGCAGCGGCCGCAACTGACAGCCGCCCATGCGCCTCGTCGTTGAAGCCAACTACCGCGGCGCGGGGATCGTAGTAGCCCATCTGCCGCGATCCGGAAACGGCCTGACTCACGCGAAGGGTGCGCGTGCGAGGGTCGTAATGGTCGGTCAGATGGCCGGGCGTCGGCTCGACGCCGACTTCATTCAGGCCCTGCTGGTTGAGCAGGTAGCGCGCGAAATCGTGCGCCTTCATCGAGATTCCCGAATCGACCTTGTCCCACTTGGAATAGGTCGACTTGACCCGCCACGACGCCCACAGCGCCAGGGCGATGCCAGGCAGCATGACGAGAAGGATGTAAGGGAGAAAACCGCCCACCGTTGTTCGTGAAGCCTCCAGAGCAATGCGCGCAGGTGGCGCGCCCAGAAACGTTACACCCGGTCGCGTTCGAAGACCGCGCCGGGGTCTCTTGTTGTAGACGCCTTGAGGGCCGAAAAGGTGCCCGAATGTACCGATTCAGCCGCCGAGCCGGAAGCGCCAGTAAGCACGCGCTCGTAGACATCGACGTACCCGTCGACCATCCGCTCGGCCGAGAAGCGCGCCAGGGCACGCTGGCGGATGGTCGCCCGATCGAGCTCGCCAATCCGCGCGATGACATCCACCGCGCCGTCGACGTCCTCGACCACGAATCCATCCGTGCCGCTTTCCACGATCTCGGGCAGCGCGCCGGCGCGGCGAGCGATGACCGGCGTGCCGGCGGCAAGCGACTCGATTGCGACGAGTCCGAACGGCTCTGGCCAGTCGCCGAGCATCACCGTCGCCATGGCATTGGCAAACAGCTGGTCGCGCGCCGCGCCGCCCACCTCGCCCACGAAACGGACGTGTCCGAGAGCAGACGCGGGCGCAACGAACGATTCGTAGATCTCGATCTCGCGCGGCTCGATTGCCTTGGCAGCGACCACGAGCGGCAGCCCGCTGCGCCGCGAAAGCTCGATCGCCTGCGGGATGCCCTTTTCGGGCGCCAGCCGACCGACCATCAACAGATAGCCGCCGCCGCCGCTGCCGAGCGGCATCTGCTCGAGCGGCAAACCGTTGTGGACCACCGCCAGCCAGTTGGCATGAGGGAAGTGGCTGCGCTGGTTGGCGCTGATCGCAACGAGGCCCACGTCGAGGTAGCGGTCGAGCATCAGTGCCGTGGGTCCGACATCGACTCGGCCGTGGAGCGTGCTGACAACGGGAGTCGGCGAGTTTCTGGCGAGTTCGAAGCCGCGCCCTTCGAGGTGGCTGTGGATGATGTCGTAGCGCGCCGCGTCGCGCAGGACCATCTCGACTTCGCGCTCGAAGAACGGCGCCGGATTGCCATCGAACCCGCTGCGCCACAACGCCTGGGGCACGACCGGCACGAGACGGCAGGGAACGCGCGAATCGCCCGCCGCGTACAGGGTGACCTCGTAGCCACGGGCGTGGAGCTGGTCGGCCAGAACGCCGACGATGCGCTCGGTGCCGCCGTACCTCAGCGGTGGCACGGGCACGACCGGTGGCGCGACGAGGGCAATGCGCAGCGGCGAACGACGGAAAGACATGTACAGACCTCCAGGTCGTCCGACCACCAGCCGGACGCGGCTCCGGGCACGGCCACCCGCGAGCAGCGCCATTGTCGACGCCGGGGTCAACACGGGATGCGCCCACACGCGCTGCTGCTGTTACGGGTGTCTTGCGGACCGGGATCGATAGACTCCGGCGGCCAAGCGCCGCATCGGGGCCGTGCCCAATCACCGAAACGCCGAGGAACCTGCCGCCCATCAAGCCCGACCCCCAGCGTCGGCGCGTGTACATCCCGCCGCTCGTCGAAGCCGGTGCGCGGCTGGGCTTCGGCTACGCCCGCAACCAGTACGGGCTGCGCGATCGCCGGCCGCCGTCGCGATTCATTAGCCGCACGATCAGCTTCCTGGCCGCACGCCGGGAATCACAAGTCGTGGAGACCGAGATGAGCGGGCTGCAGGTGCTCGTCAGCACCTCTGATCGGACCATCGCCCGCTCGGTGTACACGTCGGGCGACTGGGATCCGCTGCTGGTCGGAAGCGTCTTCCGTGCCCTCGATGCGATAGGCGAGCCGTACCGCGGGCGGACTTTCCTCGAGGTCGGCGCCAACTTTGGCGTCTATGCGCTGCCGGCGGTGGCCGAGTATGGCTTTGCGAGGGCCGTCGCGTACGAGCCCGACCCGGTGTCGTTCGAGCTCCTCGAGAGGAACATCGAACGCAACGGGCTGGGCGACCGGGTGAGCGCTCACAACGCTGCGCTGTCGTCGAGCGCCGGCCAGCTGACGCTCAAGCTGGGCAGCCGCAACGCCGGCGACAACCGGATCGTGGCGGGCGCGGACGATGAGCCGGACACGGTCAGCGTGCCGGCGCGCACCTTTGACGAGGAGGTTGCCGCCGGGCGCATTCCGCTCTCGGATCTGGGCCTCGTCTGGCTCGACGTCCAGGGTCACGAGCGCGAGGTACTGCTCGGCGCGAATACCCTGCTCGCGTCGGATGCGCCGATGGTGATGGAGTACGCGACGGCAATGGTCGAGCCGAAGGTCCGCCGCCAGCTCGACGAACTGATCGCCGACTGCTTTGACGTCATGGTCGACATCGGCTGGTCGACGCTCACCGATCGAGTCCGCTTCCAGCCGGCGTCGGCGGTGCGCGACCTCGCCCCCAATGGCCGCGCCGTGGAAACCGACCTGCTGCTGCTCCACCGCCGCGATCGCACTGCCTGACGGCGACGCGCAATGTCGCGTCGGTGATACATCCGGCGGCGGATCGTTAAGTGGCGCCAGACCTTCCGAGCGCATCTTTCCTGCGTCAACGCCGGTCCATATCCGGCGGACATGGGAGGTAGGTCATGACGGACTACAACCAGAACCAGGGCAACACGGGTCGCGACGACACGTCAAGTGACGTCCAGTCCGATTGGAAGCAGGGCGACCAGTCGGGCCAGTCAGACCAGGGCGGTCAGGGCGGCATGGGCGGCGGCGGCCAGTCGGACCAGGGCGGTCAGGGCGGCATGGGCGGCGGCCAGTCGGGCCAGGGTGGCCAGTCGGGCCAGGGCGGCCAGTCGGACCAGGGCGGCCAGGGTGGCCAGTCGGGCCAGGGTGGCCAGTCGGGCCAGGGCGGTCAGTCGGGCCAGGGCGGTCAGTCAGGCCAGGGCGGCCAGTCGGGCAGCCGCGAGGATTCCGGCGAAGGCATGTAGCTCGGACGGAACCCACACATTTTGAGGCCGGGCAGCAATGCCCGGCCTTCTCTAGCGGGCGCCTGTCGCGTTAATCTGCGCATCCGGCGCCGCATGGCGGCCCTCAGTCGAGCACCGCTGTGAACGTTGTCTTCCTATCTCCGCACTTTCCGCCGAACTGGTATCGCTTCGTGATGGCGCTGCATGCCGCGGGCGCCAACACGCTCGGCATCGCCGACAGTAGCTGGGATGAGCTGCGTCCCGAACTGCGTGACTCGCTCAACGACTACTACCGCGTCGACAATCTGGGCAACTACGACCAGCTCACCCGCGCGCTGGGCTACTTCATCCATCGCCATGGCCGCATCGACCGGCTCGACTCGCTCAATGAGCACTGGCTTGAGACCGAGGCGGCCCTGCGCACCGACTTCAACATCCCGGGCATCGACCAGCGCGGGATCGCGGCGATCAAGCGCAAGTCGCTCATGAAGCGGCGCTTCGTGGCCGCCGGCCTGCCCGTGGCACGTGGCGAGGTGTGCCGCACGCTGCCGGCGCTCAAACGGTTCGTCGGTCGCGTGGGCTACCCGGTCGTGGCCAAGCCCGATGTCGGCGTCGGCGCGGCGAAGACGTACAAGCTCGAGAACGACGACGACCTGGTCGGCTACGCCGAGGACAAGCTGCCGGTGGACTACATCATCGAGGAGTTCGTGCCCGGCGCGATCCTGACCTATGACGGCCTGATCGGCCGTGACGGCGAGGTCGTCTTCGATTCGACGCTCATCTACTCGACCGGCGTGATGGAGTCGGTCAACGAGCAGAAGGACCTCTACTACTGGATCCCGCGCCAGATCCCGGATGAGGTGCGCGACGTCGGCCAGCGGATGGCGAAGGCGTTCGACCTGCGCGAGCGGCCTTTCCACTTCGAGATGTTCCGCACGCCCGATCGCGGACTGGTGCCACTCGAGGTGAACATGCGTCCGCCGGGCGGCTTGACCGTCGACATGTTCAATTACGCCAACGACTTCGACTTCTATCGCCAGTGGGCCAACATGGTCGTCCACGGCCGCTTCGACGCGGTCATCAAGCGACCGTACGCCTGCGTCTACGTCAGCCGCCGGGACGGCGTCGACTACGCCCTCACCCATGACGAGGTGATGCACGAGCTGTCACCTTCGCTCGTCCACCAGACGCGCATGGACAGTGTCTTTGCCGCCGCGATCGGCGATCACGGCTATCTGCTGCGCGGCCCAGAGCTCGAGCCGCTGTTCGAGGCGGCGCGGCGGATCCAGGCCCGACCGGGGTGAGGCGCGAGGAGCGACGCTGGTTCAGCGGCAGCCTGGGACACGACATGGATGTCGTTGTCTACGGCCACTCCGGTCAGCCCCTGATCTGCCTGCCGTCGCAGGACGGGCGCACCCTCGACTGGGAGGGCTGGGGCATGGTCGACTGCGTGGCGGACCTGATCGAGTCGGGACGGCTGATGATGATCGCCGTCGACGGGGTCGACTGGCAGAGCTGGACCAACAAGGACGCGCCCGTCCACGAGCGAGCGCGGCGGCACAACGCCTATCACCACTACGTGACCGATGAGGTCGTGCCCTTCGCCCGGGCCGAGACCGGTCACGAGCTGGCCTGGGCGACCGGCTGCAGCATGGGCGCATTCCACGCCGCCAATTTCTTCTTCAAGCGCCCGGACCTGTTCAGCAGCGTGATCGCCCTGTCGGGGCTGTATCAGCCGCGCCTGTTCGTGGGCGAGTACAGCGATGACGACGTGTACTTCAACAGCCCGCTCTACTACCTGCCCGAGCTCCGCGACCCGTGGCACCTCGAGCTCTACCGCCGCAGCCGGATCGTGTTCTGCGTCGGACAGGGCGCGTGGGAGGACGAGGCTCTGGCCGACACGCACCAGCTCCAGGAGATTCTCTACCAAAAGGGCGTCCCGGCCACGTTCGATTACTGGGGCCACGACGTCGAGCATCACTGGTACTGGTGGCAGAAGATGCTGCGCCACCATCTGCAGGTGTTGTGGGCAGACTGACCGGATCGGCGCTGGTCGTGCTCCTCGTGGGTGTCATCGGTTGCGGAGGAACGCAGGCGACGGATTCGCCTGGCTCGGTCGCTCCGAGTGGGCCGGCGGTAACCCCTGATCCGGGCTTGCCGACGGCATTGCCGAGCGGCGACGCGACCACCGTGTTTCGGGCACTCCCTGATTTCCCGGCGGCCAACGCGTTCGAGGTCACCGGCGTGACTGCCAGCGCGGATGGCGGCTTTGTGGCGGTCGGCTTCGGCGCGCAGCCCGGCCACGACTACTTCGGCCTGCGCCAGGGCAATGTCTGGCGCAGCCCTGACGGCGTGACCTGGCAACAGACGGTCGAGCCGCAATTCGTCAACGTGTCGCCACTGATGGTGGCGGCGATGGGGTCGAGCGACTTCATGGTTGGCTTGCTGCGAACGTGCCCCGATTTCTCCGATGAGCCGTGCACCGAGCCCCCGGAGGCCGGGCACGGCATCTGGCGCTCGACGTCGGGTGGTGCCTGGGAGCGCCTCCCGATCCCGCTGAGCATGCAGAACGCGCTCAGCCTGGATGAGGTCGTAGTCGGATCGGACCGCCTGGCGATCCCCGGTACGTCGGGCGACGAGTCGGAGGCAGCGACTTTGTGGACGTCGCCTGATGGAACGACATGGACCGAGTCGACCGATCTGGCCGGGCTCGACCCGATCGACACGCTCGCCGCCGGCCCACCCGGCTTCGTTGCCTTCGGCACCGTTCTGGCTGCCAACGAGGACTTCGTCACCGTCCACGGCGCGACCTCGGCCGATGGCGTTCAGTTCAGCCCGATCAACGTGCCGGCGCCAATCAATGCCGCGATCGTCAGCAGCGTCGCCGGCACGACCGGGATGAGCGCCGTTGGCTACGGCGACAACGAAGAGTTCGAGGTCAGCGCAACCGCGCTCTACTCGGCCGACGGCACGAGCTGGGTCGCCGCAGCCGACACCGACGGGTCGTTCGGCAACAGCGGCATGCTCGAGGTCTTGGAGGTGCCGAGTGGATACGTCGCACTCGGATTCACGCCCTCAGCGGATGATTTCGCCGTCCAGGACAGCACTTCGTGGATCTCCAGCGACGGCCGGTCGTGGCGCGCGCTGGCGCCTATCGGGGACGCTTCCGCAGTGCTCACCTCGGCCGCCAGCGCGTCACCCGGCGTGATCGTGTTCACCGCCATCCAGGAAGAAAGCGACGTGGACGTGACGAGCACGATCAACGCCTGGTTCGCGCCGGTCGAGATGCTCGACACCCGGGCTCAGTGACGGCTCACGGCATTCGGAGCGTCGCCACAGGCGTCTCTCAGCATGCTCCAAGAGTCGCGGCCTAGAACTGCTCCATGCAGTACCCATACGACGGCGAATATCGACCGCAGCCATATACCCAGCCAGTCACCATCGTTGAGCCGCGCGAGCCATCGCGACCCGGTTTTCGTGGCGCAATCGGCATTGCCGTGCTGTCGGCCGTGCTCGCGTCCGCGTCCACCTTCACCATGCTTTCCGCGCTCGGTGGCGTGGCGCCGCTTTCGATCGAGCCTGTTCAGACCGTTGCGCCGGCGGCCGTTGCGCCCGCCGCCAGCACGCCCGAGGAGCCGACACTGACCGACATCGTCGCTTCGGCGCGCGAGTCCGTCGTCACGATTACCTCGCAGGGCTCGGCGGGCAATCCGTTCTCGCCCTTTGACGTGCCCACGTCCGGTGTCGGCTCGGGCGTAATCGTCACCACCACGGGACTGATCCTGACCAACAACCACGTCGTGGAAGGCGCAGACACGCTGACCGTCGAGACCGCCGATGGCCAGCAGCTCGACGCGACGATCGTGACTACCGATCCCGATCACGACATGGCCATCATCCAGGCAACCGATGGCGACCTCACCGCAGCAGCGCTGGGCGATTCGTCGGCACTGGAGGTCGGCGAGACCGTGCTGGCAATCGGTAGCCCGCTGGGCGAGTTCACCGAGACCGTTACCCGCGGCATCGTTTCCGCGCTCGGCCGCGAGATCACCGTTGGCGATGAGAGTGGCCAGGGGCAGAACCAGCTCAGCAATCTGATCCAGACCGACGCGGCCATCAACCCGGGCAACAGTGGCGGTGCGCTGATCAATGAGCAGGGCGAGGTGATCGGCATCAACACCGCCGTCTCGCGCAGCGCTGAGGGCATCGGCTTCGCCATCCCGATCAACGAGGCGAAGGCACTCATCGACGAGGCAGCCGCGACTAGAGCCTGAGTCGATTGCCGCTGTAGGGGTCGGCGGTCGAGCAATCCCCCCGTCCCGGACCCGCTGGGGCGGCCGGTCCAGGTTGCTCGACCAGACGCATTGTCACCACTGACAGGGGTTACACACCAGACGAGTTTGAGTTGCGGCCCTTGCGGCCGCATCACAGAACGCCATTCCAGCACCGCGCCACCTGGGTGCAATGCAGAGGCGCGGCGCTGTGACGTCTGCAGAGAGGCCGCCCACGTAGCCTCGCGGGGATGGCGCTTGTCACAGGGCTGATTGCGGTAGTCGGGCGCTTCGCAAGCCAGATTCTCAATCTCACCCTGGGCTGGGCGACGCTGCTCCTCTTCGGGAAGGTGCCGCAGCACAAGCAGCTCGTCCTGCTTCTGATCGTCTTCGGGTCACTCGCCTGGGTGGCCCTCCTGGTCGGCATCGTCATCCCAGACGTAGGCACGTTCCTCATCGCGCTCGTGCCGGCGCCCGACTTCATCGAAGAAAATTGGATCAGGCTGGCGATGGTCCTCGGCGCGGTGATCGTCCCGCTGGGAATCGGCGCCGCAGCCGTCTTCGTGACTGCCGCTGAGAACCGCCCGCAGGGCCCCATCGCCACAGCCAAGGCGATCCTGCGCGGCTACCCGTTCGCGCTGGTGCTGTCGGTGATCCTGGCCGTGCTCGTCGTCGTCGCGACGTTCCGGAAGCTGCGCAGCATCGCCCGCCGGTGGGAAGACGCCCACGTGCCGATGATCGTCAAGCCGGGCCGGTACGACGAGCTCTTCGGATCGCTCCACGCAGCCCTTTCCGATGCCGGACTCGAGCTCGCAGCCCGCGACGCAGGCGTACTGATCTCAGGACCGCCCAAGCTGCTCGATCTCGTGGCGGGGCGCGCCTTGGGCGACCTCGTTCCGGACACGTTGCGTCTGCTCGCCGGCCCGGCGCTCGAGATCCTCGTCTACCCATCCGACCTGGCCAT
The DNA here is from genome assembly GCA_035629915.1 of Candidatus Limnocylindrales bacterium. GTDB lineage: Bacteria > Chloroflexota > Limnocylindria > Limnocylindrales > CSP1-4 > JALYGJ01. The sequence goes on from DASQLS010000074.1 coordinate 20,575, forward strand.
CTCGGGCAAGCGAATCGAGGTCGCCCGCGCACGCGCGGTGATCACCAGCAAGCTGGCCGACGCGCCGGCGTATCTGACCACCACCGCCGAGTCGCAGCGATTCGAGGACGAGCTCGAGCGGCTCGGCGTAGGCGCAGCGGAACGGCGTCCGGAACAGGTCCTGAGGCACGTGCACGCACTCGACGAGCGCCTCGCGCGGCTCGCGGTTCCGTACGAGGAATGGGAGACGCTCTATCGATTGCGCCTGCAGCTCGAGCGGGACGCACTGGTTGCGCTGACCGGCACAGGTTCACGGCCCGGGCCTATGAAGGCTACTCAGATGGCGGTCGAGAAAAGTGAGCCGCGCCAGGCTGGGTCGCGGCTTCAGCTGGCAGGCGGCCTCGCCGGCCTCGCTTTGATCGCCGCGGATCTCGTTGTGCTGCTCTCCGATCGACGCCGCAGAGGTGAAAAACGCTCAAACGAGTAGCGGGCCGGTCGCCAGACCGGCCCGCATTCGGGTCCTGGAGCGGGAGACGGGATTCGAACCCGCGACATCCAGCTTGGAAGGCTAGCGCTCTACCAACTGAGCTACTCCCGCAAAGGGCTTCGAAGTCTACCCTGCAGCACGCTCACAAACCCTGCAAGGTGATTGTGAGTCTCCTTTCGCGACCTCCCTGTTACCCCTGAAACGCCTATCGGGGCATGCTCGGGGGGACCCTCTTGCCGTGTGGGGTCAAGACGGAGGTAGTCAATGACTTACGAGACCGACCACCGCGACGATATTGACGTTGATGTTTACGACGAGCGCGAAGGCTCCAGCATGGGCACGATCCTGGGCATCATCCTGGCGATCGTCGTAGTGCTGGCCATCATCTGGTTCTTCTTCCTTGGCGGGCTTGGCCAGAACGCCGCGCCCGTCGATCAGAACCAGGACACCCCGGCCGAGCTTCAGCCGCCGGCCGAGGAAGTTCCCATTGAGCCGATCCCCTGATCGGTAGACGATAGTTCGAATGAGCCGGGCAGCAGCCCGGCTCATTTCTTTGTCGGGCACACTGCCACCGCGCTATAGCGTTAGCGACAGTGCCCGCCGATCGTTTGACGTCCAGCTCTCACATCACGTTCGGTCGACCGATCGACCTGCCCGCGAGCCTGCGAATGTTCGGGCGCTGGGGCGACGACGGCGTGGATCGTTGGGATGGCCAGACGTTGACGCGGACCGTTCGTCTCCGGGGCGCGGTCGTGCCATTCGCGGCGCAGGCAGCCGGAACGGAAGATGAACCCAGCCTGGACGTTGTCGCGACTCACGGCGAGAGCGTGGGCGCTGACGAGGTCGAGCGCGCGATTCGTGCGACATTCGTGGTCGAGCAACGCGGTCTTGATCGGCTCGCCGAAGCGGATAGCGGTGTCGCGAGGCTGGCTCGCCTCTACCCGGCCATCGTCCCGGTCCTCGTGCCCGACCCGTTCACGGCCCTGATTCGATCGATCAGTGCCCAGCAGGTCAACCTGACCTGGGCGTCGACCATCCGCCGCCGTTTGGCCGAGGGATACGGCACGCGTCACCAGGTTGGTAACGCTTACGTGTACAGCCTCGAGCCAGGCCGTTTGGCCGCTGCGTCAGTCGAGGAGCTGCGCGCGCTGCAGCTGACAACCGCGAAATCGATCTCGGTCATCGACAGCGCGCGCGCCGCGCAGGCGGGTGAGCTGGATGCCATTCGGCTGGCCGCGCTCGACGACGAAGAGCTGATCGGCCACCTGACCCGCCTGCGCGGTATCGGCCGCTGGAGCGCCGAGTGGTTCCTGGCTCGAACGCTGGGCCGGCCGCGGGTAGTCGCCGGCGACCTGGGCGTGCGCAAGGCTGTCGGGCGGCTGTACGGAACGCCGGCCATCCCGTCCGAGGACGAGGTACGCCGCCTGACCGAGCACTGGGGAGAGGCCGCGACCGTCGTCCAGACGCTGGCGCTCTACGATCTGGCCGAGTCTCCTCCGGCTACCTAGCCGAGTCTCCTCCGGCCGCCTAACCGCGCTCGTCCGACTCGAGCTGCCCGATCTTCTCCACCCGCCGGGCGTGGCGACCGCCCTGGAACACGCCGTTGACGAACGCCGCTACGCAGGCGATCGCCACTTCGCGGCCGATGATCCGCGCGCCCATCGCCAGCGCGTTCGCGTCGTTGTGCTCGCGTGCCAGGCGGGCCGTCACCGGGTCGGACGCCTCCGCGCAGCGGATGCCACGGATCTTGTTGGCCACGATCTGTTCGCCGGTTCCGCTGCCGCCGAGGACGATGGCCAGGTCGGCGTCGCCGCCGGCCACTGCTCGCGCCGCCGGCGCGATCACATCGGGGTAATCGACGGGGGTCGGGTCGTTGACGCCGTGGTCGGTCACATCGTGGCCGGCGGCTGTCAACCAGTCGATGATCGGCTGCTTCAAAAGCAGGCCCGCGTGATCAGTCGCGACGGCTACCCGCATGCGGTCACCCTAGCATTTGGGGAGTCGCGAGAGTCGGGTTTGGGGCGGCGGGGGTATCGTCGGCTCGTGCTCAAGAGCTCGATTCGACTGTTCACCATCCGCGGCATCGAGGTCGGCGTCCACTACAGCTGGCTGATCGTGTTCGCGCTCGTGACCTGGTCGCTCAGCGCGTACGTATTCCCGCGCGAGGCCACCAACCTGTCCACGGTCGACTACTGGCTGCTCGGCGCGATCACCTCGCTGCTCCTGTTCGCGTCGGTGCTCATCCACGAGCTGAGCCACTCGTTTGTCGCACTGTCGCGGGGCATGGAGGCGAAGTCGATCACGCTGTTCATCTTTGGCGGCGTATCGAACCTGTCGGGCGACGCCAAGGAACCGTCAACCGAGTTCTGGGTTGCGATCGTCGGCCCGCTGGCGAGCTTCGTGCTCGCCGCGCTCGCGTGGCTGCTGGCCGCCGTGGTCAGCGAGCCGCGCGTCGATCTCGTCGCGAACTATCTCGTCTACATCAACCTCTCGCTCGGCCTGTTCAACCTCGTTCCGGGGTTTCCGCTCGACGGCGGCCGCGTGCTGCGCGCGATCCTGTGGCGGGCAACCGGAAACCAGAAAAGCGCCACGGAATGGGCCGGACTTGCCGGCAAGGTTGTCGCGTGGGGCATGTTCGCTATCGGCGTTGTGATGCTCTTCAACGGCCAGATCGTGGGTGGCGTGTGGCTGGCGGCGATCGCTTGGTTCCTTCACAGCGCGGCATCCGGCGCCGTTGAGCAACAGGTCTTCGAAACGCGACTGGCGCACGTCACGGTGGGCGACGTCGCTCAGCCAGTCGATGTCAGCGTCATGCCCGGCGTGACCGTCGCCGAGCTGATCGACGACTACCTGCTGCCGCACAACCTGCGCGCCGTGCCGGTTATCGATGGCCGACTGGTAGGCATCGTGTCGGTTGACGACATCATGCGCGTACCTTCAGCGGTGCGCGGCAGCGTGATCGTTGCCCAGGTAATGAGCGGCCGCGACCGCGCCCACGTGGTGTCGGCCGACTCCCCGGTGCAGGATGCCGTTGAGCTCCTGGCCGAACACGAGCTGGGTCAGCTGGTCGTCATGGACGGCGACCGATTCGTCGGCTTTCTGACCCGCGCCGACGTGATGCGCCAGCTCCAGCTGCGCGAGGCGCTCGACGTGTGAGCGGCGCCCGCGCAGCGCGGGCGCCAACACTCACCGCTAGAGAATCCCGCGCTCCTCGAAGGCAGCCTCCGCTGCGGCACCCTCAGCTGCGCCATACCGCGTCGTGACCTGGGTCACGATGCGGTTGGCCAGGTCGGGCATGTTGGTGCCCGTCCAGCCGATCTGCCCCCACAGGATGGCGGTGTCGGCGTGGTTGGCGCCGATTGCCGACCGAAGGTTCCACAGCGCGTGCGACCAGATCTGGCCGTCGCGATGCACGGCTCCGGTGATGTCGGTCGGGTACATCAGCGTTGTGTCGAGGCGGCGTAAGCAGTGCGGTGCCGTGGGATCGTAGGAGGTGGCGTCCCAATCCATGATGCATGCCGGGTCGCTCGTCGGCCCGGCGGCCCACTCGACGACCGTTGCCGCCCAGTAGTCGCCGAAGCCTTCGCTGATTGCGCCGGCCTCGGTCGTGGCGAAGAACGTCGGCGAGGCGCTGAAATGGATCTGGTGGCCGAGCTCGTGGAGGATCACCTCGGCGTCCTCGGCGTCGTCAACGCCGCCCTTGCCGAAGCGCATCTCGTCCCTGGGGTGATCCGTCGCGAAGGAGTTGTCGACGCCCCAC
>DASQLS010000075.1:0-12980 GCA_035629915.1 Candidatus Limnocylindrales bacterium
CACGAACGCTCGCATCAGGCGGCGCGCGACGGCTGGTGTGACGACGTATCGTGCATTGCTGAGCGGGAACGCTAGCCCATCATCTCGTCACAGGGAACACGATGCGCAACCTCCGCAGCTCCGAGTGGTACGCCGGCCGCGATCGCGACTCCTACATCCATCGCGCCTGGATGCGACGTGGGCTGCCCGACTCGGCGTTCTCGGGCCGGCCACAGATCGCGATCGCGAACAGCGCGTCCGATCTGACGCCGTGCAACGCACATCTCGGCGAGATCGCCGCCTCGGTCGCGAACGGTGTCTGGGAAGCGGGCGGCGTGCCGTTGGAGTTGCCTGTCATGTCGCTCGGCGAGACGCTCGTGCGGCCGACGGCAATGCTCTGGCGCAACATGGCCGCGATGGCGGCCGAGGAGATGTTTCGGGCCAATCCGATCGATGGCCTCGTCCTCCTCGGTGGCTGCGACAAGACGATTCCGGCGCTGCTGATGGCCGCCGCGTCGGTCGACATGCCGGCGGTCGTGGTGCCCGGTGGTCCGATGCTCAGCGGCAGCTTCCGCGGCGTTCAGCTCGGCTGCGGAACGGAGGTCTGGCGGCTGAGTGAGGAGGTTCGCGCCGGCACCCTGTCTGAGGAAGCGTTTCTGGGTTCCGAGAAGGCGATGGTCCGCAGCCGCGGCCATTGCAACACCATGGGCACGGCCTCAACGATGGCCCTGGTGACCGAGGCGCTCGGCATGACGCTACCGGGCACGGCCGGGATTCCCGCCCCTGACAGCCGCCTCCTGGAGCGTGCCCACCTGACGGGGCGCCTGGCAGTCGAGATGGTCGACGCGGATCGGCGGCCGAGCCAGCTGATGACGCCCGGATCCTTCGCCAACGCGATCGTCGCGCTCGCCGCCATTGGCGGCTCGACCAACGCCATCGTCCATCTGCTGGCCATCGCCGGCCGGCTCGGCGTCGAGCTGACGCTCGACGACTTCGATCGCATTGGCGCCGGCGTCCCGCTGCTCGTCAATCTCGAGCCCGCCGGCGCTCACCTGATGGAGGACTTCCACCGCGCCGGCGGCCTGCTTGCCGTTCTGCGCGAGGTGGCCGACCTGCTCGATTCGGAAACGACGACGGTGACCGGCCTGCCGCTGACCGACTATCTGGGAGCGGCCGAGATCTGGGATCACGACGTCATCCGCTCGCGCGCCGAGCCGCTCCAGGCGGAGGCCGGGATCGCTGTGTTGCGCGGCAACCTCGCGCCGGCGGGTGCGGTGATCAAGCCCGCAGCCGCTACGCCGGAACTGATGCGCCATCGCGGCCGGGCGGTGGTGTTCGACTCGATCGAGGACTTCAAGGCACGCATCGATAGCCCCGACCTGGACGTCGACGCGGGTTCCGTGCTCGTCCTGCGCGGCTGCGGCCCGAAGGGCTACCCGGGTATGCCCGAGGTCGCCAACCTGCCACTTCCGGCGCGATTGCTCGAGCAGGGCGTGCGCGACATGGTGCGCATCTGCGATGGACGGATGAGCGGCACGGCCTACGGCACCGTCGTCCTCCACGTCGCGCCCGAGGCTGCCGTCGGCGGGCCGTTGGGCAAGGTGCGCAGCGGCGACTGGATCGTCCTCGATGTCGACGCGCGCCGGATCGATGTCGAGCTGCCCGACGACGAGCTCGACCGGAGATCACCGTCGCCGGCAATGCTCGACGCCCTCGCGCGGCCCGCCCGGGGCTGGGAGCGCCTGTACATCGATCGGGTGATGGGCGCGGACACCGGCGCAGACCTCGACTTCCTGGTCGGATCGAGCGGGTCGGCAGTGGGGCGCGAGTCGCACTAGCGTCAGGGGACCTTTGCGTCATGGAGACGAGCGAGGCAACCCTTCAGCGTTGAGCAATGGTCGCTGAAGATGGCACGCACGATCGTGGGAAGCGCAAGCCGCGCACGACTGCACCCGTGCAGCCGAAGGACATCCTCGTCTTTGAGCGCAGCGAGACGGGCTTCAGCCTGATCGGCGGGATCGGCCGTGGCGCCAAGTGGGCTGGGATCGTCGAGCTGTCCGACGCCGAGGACTCGGTCGTGCGCCGCGCCTGGTCGACCGGCCTGCCGGTTCGCGTCTCTGAGCGGCGCGCGCAGCACATCGCCGGCCCGTACTACACGCGCCACGCGATCGCGATGGCGGTCGGCGATCGGCACGTCGTGCTGATCGGCTCCGACCGCGCACTCTCGATGACCGATGCCGCCGTGGCGCGTCTCGTGGTGTCGACCGTCGACCGAACCCAGGGTGTTCCGTCCGACAAGCTGCTGGCCGATGAGCTCGAGGTCGTGCACACGCTGCGGGCGCTGATGGCGTACCGGCCAGAGAACGTGCGTGACACGTTGCGCCACGTGCTCGAAGTAGCTTCCGGGGCGCTGTCGTGCGAGATCGCCGTCATCCGCGTCGAGCACCACGGCCGGGCGGTTGTAGAAGCGGTCGGGCTCGACGCCGGCGTGCGCTCGATGATCGAGACGGGCGCGCTATTCGACCCGATCTGGCCCGGCCCAATCAATGAGGTGCGTCTTGATCAGGCTGCGTCCGCTCCCGCCGCCCTGCGCCAGGAGATCGTCTCGAGCATGAACCTGCCGCTCGGCTCGCAGCCCAACCTCGGTGTCCTGTCGCTCGCCCATGCGGCGGTCAATCCGCGCGGTTTCACATCACTCTGCCAGCGCATCGGCCGGGCGATCGCCGAGGCGGCGGAGCTGCTCATCAGCCAGGCTGCGGCGCGCGAGCAGCTGTCCGAGGAGAGGGACCGACTGGCAACAGTCAGTCGACTCGATGCCCTGACCGCGGTCGCCAACCGCCGTGCCTGGGACGAGGAAGTCCAGCGTCTCGCCGCGAACCGGGCTTCGTACGGTTACGTCATCACGTGCGACCTGGACGAGCTCAAATTGATCAACGACCGCCACGGTCACGCGGCCGGCGACGAGCTGCTCCGAGGCACAGCGGCCGTGCTGCTCGCCTCGGTCCGCCACACCGACCTCGTGGCTCGCATCGGCGGCGACGAGTTCGCGGTAGTGCTCGAAGGCGCCGACGAGAAGACTGCGCGGCAGATCCGCGGGCGGATTCGGCGCGCCGAGCGGCGCTGGCGATCGGCCGACCACGCGCTCGAGCTGCGCATGTCGATGGGGGTGGCGCCCTTCAGTAGCGGCGATCTCGAGCGTGGCCGTCACACCGCCGATCAGCGCATGTACACCGACAAGCGGCGCCGGCTGACGGCTCGCAATCGACGTGCCGCGGAAACCCTGGTTCGGGTAGAAAAGGCCGCCTGACCCGACCGGTCAGCCGCTCCGGCCGCGTGCGTCGACTGGCCAGACGCCGATGATCTCGCCACCGCGCGTGGCGACGAACGAGTCGAACAGGTCGATCACCGGACAGGCGTGGTTGGGCACCACGGCGACCATCTCGCCGAGCCTTGGTCGCGGCGCGCCATCCGGAAAGCGGACCTGGCCGTGGTAGTCAGAGACGCGTTCGACGATGCCCGCCGGATATGCGGGCAGGAAGCCGTGGCCGGCGAGATAGGCGGGCACGTCCTTGGTCAGTGACTTAGCCCCGGCGTTGATCACGATTTGGCCGGCCGCGGCGTCGCTGACAACGGTCGCTGCCACGGCCATCGCCACGCCGTCCGGCGGGCTGGCGCCGAGAAAGACCTGCTGCCGATCGCCGATCAGGTAAGTGCCCGGCCGAAGCTCAGTCACCGGCGCTCGCGCCGCGTGCACAGCCGTGGGCGACGAGCCGGCACTGAGGACCGTCGCCTCGATACCGGCCGCGCGCATTGACTCGGCCGCGGCCGCGAGTGCCGCCACTTCGTCCGCGGCGGCATCGCCGACCGCATCCGGTCCCGCGTAGCCGTGGCCACCGTGCGTGAAGGCGCCGACCACCTCGAGTCCGGCACCGGCCGCCGCGGACGCAAGCTCGTCTGCCTGGTCCGGCGTCACGCCCGTGCGGCCGTAGCCCGGGTCGATCTCGATCAGAACGCGCAGCGGCCGACTAGACCCACGGGTCGCCGCGGCAAGCGTCAATGCCCCGGCCTCGGAGTCGACCCCGACCGCCAGGCGCAGGTCCGGTTGATCGAGCAGCGCGCGCAGGCGGCGGGCCTTGCTGCCCGACGCCCACAGGGGATAGGCGATCAGGATGTCGGCGATGCCGCCGCCTGCCATCACCTCGGCCTCGCCGAGCGTGCCGACAGTCACGCCGATGGCGCCGGAAGCGATCTGGATCTTGGCCAGGGCGACCGACTTGTGCGTCTTGACGTGTGGCCGCAGGGCCATTCCCAGCTCGGCCATGGCTTCAGCCATGCGCCGCGCGTTTGCCTCGACCACGTCGAGATCTATGACGAGGCAGGGCGTGTCGAGATCGGGCGGCAGCGCGGGTGCCGTCGGGAGATTTGCCGGCGAGATCAGAAGCTCTTGGGTACCAGCTCGCCGAACGTGAACGTCTTCGGGGTCGACCAGTCGCTCCACGCCTTGTCGGATCCGTACTTGACCCGAACCCGCCACGAGTAGGTCGCGCCCTGGGTGAGCGTTCCGCTCGGGGCCGTCCAGCTCGACATCCTGCCGGTGCGGCCCTTGATCGTGCCCGACTCGGCAGCGGTGGTGGCGAATGCGTCGCGCGAGATCTGCACCTGGAAGCGGCGCTGATCGGCAGCCAGTCCGGCGTGAGACCAGCTGATGTGGCCCGAGGTGGTGAAACCGGACGGCGCCAGGCCGGTCGGCCGCAGGCCCGACCAGGTGATGCTCAGGCGCGGACCCAGGTTGAGCTCGGCGGCCGCGCCGCTGGCGACGAAGCGCTTCCAGGTGGTGGCACCAGACTCGTCGCCGGCGAGCACCAGGCCGAAATCGTCCGATCCGGCGACCAGGTCAGCGACATAGGTCGAAACGTCGATGTTGGACCAGCTGCCCGCGTCGGACGTGGCGGAGATGACCTCCTCACCGGCTTCAGGTCGCGAGTTCCAGGTCAGCGCTTCCGAATTCCAGTCGGCTGCCACTCGATTGACGACCGTTGGTGCGGCCGCGTCCTCGCGTTGCCAGTACGGGAACAGCTCGAGAGCTGCTTCGGCGACGTCGACCGTGCCGAGGGTCTCGGCCAGGCCAGGGAAGCGGACAAAGATCTCGTTGTCGGTGCCGGAACCCGGCTGACGGCCGTGCCACAGCTCGGCGTAGGCCGCGCCCTCCGGTCGCTGGTAGCGCTCGAAGTTGGCGTTCGGATGGCGGCTCGAGGCGAACGTCAGGTCGGCGCCGGTGGTGCTCACCGGGAAGTCGGTCATCGACAGGTCGATGAATGCCGGGTAGACGGCTTCGTCGAGGTAGCGGCGCTCGACGCTTACGGTGATCACCGGCAGCGGACCGTCAGTGGCCAGAGTGAGCGTCGTCGCGGCGGTGAACACGCCGCCGCCGTTGCCATCCACGTCGGACGAGTCGAGCAGCAGCGGGCGCGGCAGCTTGCCGATGACCGTGCCGGCCTCGTCGCTCATGGAGATCGAGCCGTCTTCTTCGGCGGCGAGTGTCGTGCCCGGCGCGTCGATCGCGAACGAGAAGCGGTTGGTCTTGGGCTCGCGGCGCATGACCAGGAAGCTCTTGAAACCGTCGGCGGTGGGGAAGACGCGCATGCCGACGCCGGTGCCGCTGAAGTCGAAGTAGTCGGCGTAGCGGCCGTCGATGCTGGCCACTGGAACCGAGGCGGCGCGCCCGCGGCCGTCGCCGGCGAATCGCAGGCTGACTTGTCGTTCGAGGGCATTGAGCGTCAGGAAGCCGGCCTCGGCCGCAGAATCGGCGAGTGCCAGCTGAACGGGTGAGCTGGTGACCGTGTAGACGCCGGCTTCGTCTTCGTTACTCGCGAGACGAAGGTCGATCGGCTCCCACTCGGTCGACCCCTCGGGCTGGTGGAAGATCGGCTGGGCGTGGAACTCGGTGGTGAGCGTTCCATCGCTGTTCTGGTAGGTGCGCGAGTTGGCCGTGCGCATGTCGATTCGCTCGTCGCGTGCCCGGCCGGCCTCGTTGGCGGCTTCCTCGGTCGTCGGCAGCGGCACCCAGGCGACCGGCGCGATCAGCGACGCGGGTGCCTCGGGGACGTCCTCGAACAGGGACGGGTCGGCGAGCGGGCCGCCCTCGCCGGTCCAGTCGACCTTGAGGTATTGCGTCGGCTGAGCGGTGATGCCGCGCAGCGAGTGGACAGTCACCCCGCTGGTGATGGCGCTCAGGACGCGGCCGTCGCCGAGGTAGATGCCGATGTGTGAGCCGTTGTTGTAGACGACCAGGTCGCCGCGCTCGGCGAACTCCTCGTTCGTGATCGCGCGGCCGCGGCCCATGAACCAGCGCATGTAGCCGGCCGCGCGGAGGCGCGCGCCACCGATGCGCTCGAGCTGGCCGGTCTCCTGGAAGATGCGGTACATGAGCCCCGAGCAGTCGAACAGGCTGGGTCCCTCGGAGCCAACTCGGTACGGAACGCCGAGATGGGAGCGGGCAGCGGCAATGACCGACTCAATGTTGTTGTTGAGCTCGGCCGGCTCGACCGGCGCGGGCGCGGCCTCGGGCACCGGATTCGCGGGTGGGGCAGCGGCAGCCGGCAACGCGAGCGCCGACAGCATCACGGCAGCGGCAACCAACGCCGTGCAAGCACGGCGGAACGTGTGCCTCCCCCGTGGCGACCCCATGATCACCACGCCTCCTGGTACAGGCATCGAGCCTCCCCCTTCACCGACCACGCTGGGTTGATCGGCGGTCCGCGAAATGTCGCACGGCTGGACCACTACGTCAAACGTTGCCTGACAAGTTGCATGCATGTTGGAAGGTGCGGTCAAATCGGCCGATTGACGTAAGTCCGCGGCGTCGAGCTCGGCCCGGGCTATTCCTCGGCCAGGACGATGATCTTGTCCGCCTCGCCGAAGGTGATCGATGCGACCTTGTCCGGGTTCAGTTCGACGCCGTAGTTGCGCGTCGGGTCCTCGGCGAGTGCCAGCAGTCGGTAGCCGAACGCCACCTCGCCGCGCCGCCGCGCCGACTCGACGATGGTGTAGAAGTCGACCGGCTCGTCGAGTCGGACGTAATCCGCAGCGGGTTTGAGGTAGATCTCCGAGCCCTGCTCGTCGAACAGGTCGTCGAAGACAGCCCGCAACGCTGGGTTCTCGGCCAGCTGGGACATGGTCAGGCTGACGAGCTTGCCGCTGACGATGAAATCGTCGGCGCGCGTCACCTGGGCCAGGGCCCGGTTCCGGACGTCGAGCATCTCGCTGACGATGGTGAAGCTTTCCCCGCGCTGCGCCTCGATGTCGCGCAGGTGGAGCAGCGTGACGAGCGTCCGTGCGTCGGCGCGCTGCTCGTCGAGCAGCTCGGCGTACGCCATCACCACGACGTGGTCGTAGCCGTCGGCGGTCACGGCGTCGAGCACGTCCCGATCGGTCGTGTCGGCCGGTCGATAGTCGAGCGTCAGGCTCTGCAGCCGGCGGCCCACCGCGGCGACCGAGTCGGCGATGCCCGGGCCCTCGGCGACGACGGTGAGCCGCGAGCCGGGTGCGGTGTATCGGTCGAGCTCGGTCAGGAGGCCGGGCGTTCGCGAGTTCCAGCCAAGGACGAGCGTCGCGTCGGCCACCGTGGGGGCGTGAGGTCGAACGACGATCGGCTTCTCGTCGGGGCTCCCAGCGGGTGGATCGGTGCGGACGATCCGGTCGTCGTCCTCAGCCACGAAGATCAGCTGATCGTCCACTCCGATGACGTGATCCATGGGTGGGTTGAGGTGCGCCTCGCCACCGCTCGGAACGAGGCCGATTAGCGTTGACTCGCGAAACGCATGGAGCGCTGCGCCGAACGCCTCGCCGGCCAGCTCCGGCACCTTCGTGAAATAGATCTCGTCGCCGCCGAAGTCGAGCAGGTCCATGTAGACCACCGACAACCCCGGCTGGCGACAGGTCTGCGCTGCGATGCGGCCGATCAACTCGCCGCCGAGCACGATCTGAGCCTCTCCCCGGCTGGCCAGGCGCGCGACGTCGACGTTCCGTCGATCGTGGATCTCGGCCACGATCTGATAGGCGGACTCGCGCCGGCCCGGATCGTTGGTGATCGCCAGCAGGGTCTTGATCACGTCGTTGTCGGGATCGTCGATCTCCGGCGCGACGACGATGATCGAACGAGACGTCTGCGGGCTGGCGATTGCCAGGTCGGCCAGCTCGATCGGGCTGCCGCTGCGGCACACGACGCGCGTCGAGCTCTTCTGCGGCAGGCGCAGCTTGATGGCGTCCTCCATCTCGATCTTGTCGCGATCGGCCAGGACGACGATGCACTGACCGCGCTTGTTCGAGTTGGCCAGCATGATCTCGCCGATGATCTCGAAGATCTGCGCCGACCAGCCCAGGATCACGGTGTGGTTGCTCTCGAGCACGCGCGACCGACCTTTGCGCAGCTCGTCCAGCTTGTCCTGCAGACCGGTGCTGATGATGCCGATCAGGGTGGCGACGATGAAGATGCCGCCCAGCGTCACGGTGAGCATCGCCACCACGAACGGGACGCTGCCCACGTCGCTGCCCATGGTGCCCGGGTCGAGCGTTCGCAGCAGGCTGCGCCACATCAGCTCGGGCAAGTCGAAGGCCTGGGTGATTGTGTGCTCGCGCAACGTGCCCGAGATCGCGACGGCGACGGACACGATCAAAATGAACAGCAGCGAGATGACGAACAGGCCGACGATCAGCGCGACAGTGCCTCGCGACATGAAGTTGTCGAAGGCATACCGAAGCCGGGCGACGATCGAGTGACGGTTCAGAGCGTAGAGAATAGGGCGCGATGAACCGCCTGGAAGGCCTTACCGCAGTCTCGTGGGGGCCCGATCGGATCGATCTCTTCTGGGTCGGCGCTGATCGGACGCTGATGCATCGTTGGTGGGACGGGACAGCGTGGTCGGCCGACGAATCGCTCGGCGGCTCGCTCGCCTCGGGACCGGCAGTCACCTCTTGGGCGGCCGGCCAGATGGAGGTGTTCGCGATCTTTCCCGACGGCGAGCTGTGGGACCGCTACTGGGACGGCGAGGCGTGGCACGAATGGGAGTCGCTCGGCGGTGAGCTCGTCGGCCAGCCTGCTGCCTCGTCCTGGAGCGCCGATCGGCTCGATGTCTTCGCCGAGGGCCGCGACGGCAGGCTGTGGCATCGCTGGTGGAACGGCTCCGAGTGGGTGCCCTGGCAGTTCGATTAAACTCCGCGCCGATGCGACCCAATCCGCCGCGCATGGTCACCGTTGTACTCGCTGTTGCCCTGATGGTGATCGGACTTGCGCTTGTCTTCTTCCAGGGCCAGACAATTGACATCGTGCGCGACCTCGGGCTGCCGAACGACGTTCAGCGCCAGCTCGTCCAATTGGCGAGCGAGCAGATCGCGGCATGGGCGGCACTCGTCGCCGCGCCGGTGCTGCTGATCGTCGGCTCGCTGCTGCCGAACATCTGATGAAGATGCGAGCGCAATACGCGCCGAAGGGTGTGACCATCGCCGTCGCCGCGGTACTCGTGCTGATCGGCGTGGCAGGCACTTTTCTCGGCCTCATTCCCGCGGTGGCCGGCTACTCGGGTGAGACGATCGGAGTCGTCGCCTACGTCGCCGCGACGCTCGTGCTGCTGGCCGGGATATTCACCCGCGGTCTATAGCCACCGCGCTCAGCCGAAGAGAGTCAGCGGCGCGGGCTGCGTCGCGTCGGCATCGGGAGGCAGCAACAGCGCCGGGCCCTCGTTGTTGGCGTTGTTGACGAGCGTCGAAACGGCGCTCAATTCGAGCAGGTCGTCATCCGCCGGCTGGAGCAGGTCGCGCAGCAGCGCCTCATCGCGTAGCTCGGAGTCGATCCACAGCCGCCACTCCTCGTCGCCCAGGATCGCCGGCATGCGGTTGTGCAGCTCTCCAACTGTGCTGTTCGCGGCGGTGGTCACGACCGCGGCCGAGATGAGCCACTCCCCGGTGGATGGGTCGCGCCACGGTGCCCAGAGCCCGGCGAAGGCGAGCGGCCTGTCGTTCGGCGTGTGGATCAGGAATGGCTGCTTGGCGCGGCCTTCGCGGCGCCACTCGTAGAAGCCATCGGCCGGGATGATGCACCGCCGGCGCAGGAACGAGGCACGGAAGGCCGAGCTCGTGGCGACCGTCTCGGCCCTGGCGTTGATCATCTTCGACCCGGCGGCTACAGACTTTGCCCACGGCGGCACGAGCCCCCAGCGATGCTCCTCGATCGCCCGGCCATCTTCGCGCTGGACGACGACCGTGATCGGCTGCGTCGGCGCCACGTTGTAGCGCGGACCCAGCTCTTCCCACGCGTCCGAGTCACGCACCTCGGCGTCGAAGATGGTGGCCAGCTCGGAGGGTCCCGTGCGCATAGTCATTCGCCCGCACATGACGGCGATACTCGCACAGTGAACCCCGATTACCTGCGCTACTGGCCTCTCGATCCGGAAGTGATCCAACTCAACCATGGCAGCTACGGCGCGTGCCCCTGGCCCGTGTTGCGTGCCCAGGACGAGTGGCGAGCCCGGATGGAGCGCAACTCGACCCGGTTCATGGGCGTGGAGTTGGAACCGGCGCTCGAGCACGCTCGCGGCCGGCTGGGCGAACTCGTCGGCGCCAACTCCGACGACCTGGCGTTCATCCCCAATGCGACCACCGGTGTCAACACGGTACTGCGATCGATCGAGCCGACCCTCCAGCCGGGTGACGAGATCCTGACCACGGACCACGACTACAACGCGTGCACCAACGCGATGCGCGCCACTGCATCGCGATCCGGCGTCGTGGTTGTCGTAGCGCGCGTGCCGTTCCCGCCGCGCAACGGTGACGAGGTGCGCGACGCAATCCTGGCCGCGGCGACCACACGCACGAAGCTGGCGGTGATCAACCACATCACCAGCCCGACCGCGCTCGTGTGGCCGATCGATCAGATCGTGGCCGGGCTGGCCGAGCGCGGCATCGACACGCTCGTCGACGGGGCGCACGCGCCGGGCATGGTGCCGCTCGACATCGACGCGCTGGGCGCCGCCTACTACACCGGCAACTGCCACAAATGGCTGTGTGGACCCAAGGGCAGCGGCTTTCTCCACGTGCGCCGCGATCACCAGGCAGGAATCCACCCGCTCGTCACGTCGCATGGCGCGAACTCGCCGCGCCGCGATCGATCGCCGTTCAGGCTCGAGTTCGACTGGCTCGGAACGTCCGATCCGACCGCATACCTCTCTATCCCAGCCGCGCTCGACTTCATGGCCGGCCTCGTCGACGGCGGCTGGCCGGAGGTCATGCGCCGCAATCGGGAGCTGGTTCTGATCGGTCGCCGGAAGGTGCTCGAATCAATCCACCTCGGCGAAGACTGGTCAGTCCGCGACGAGATGATCGGGTCCATGGCGACCATCGAGCTGCCCACGGAGCTGGATCCCCGACCGATCGATCTACCAGCCGATTCAGACGACCTGGCGACGCACCTGGTCGACCCACTCCATGACGCGCTCATCGACGACCACCGTATCGAGGTGCCCGTCTTCGCCTGGCCACACACACCCGCCGACGGTCCGCCGCGCCGGCTGCTGCGGATCTCGGCCGAGCTCTACAACTCGGCCGATGACTACGACCTACTGGCCGCGGCGCTGGGCGGCAGCTGACCGCGATCGAACCAGATTCGCTCGCCGAGGAATCTTCGGCTGGTTGGATCCCATGGGAAGTAGATGAGCACCTCGAGATCGACCGGCAGGCCCGAGGCAGCAATCCCTGCCCATGGGCCAAGGTTCGTGCCGGTCAGTCGGGCGACCTCGAACACGCCCTGTGGACCAACGACGATCTCGGTCAACGCGAACCGGTTGTCCGGAAACGCCGCGAACAGCTCGGAGTAGAAAGCCCTCACGCCGTCCAGGCCGCGCCAGTGCTGGCCGGTCGGGACGATCTCGTATTCGCAGTCCTCGGCGAGCGTGGCCAGCAGGCCGGCGATGTCACGTCGGTCCTCGGCCATTGAATGGCGCACCCAGAGCCGCTTGATCGCGCGCAGCTCCTGCGTATCGAAGCGGCGTGCCAGCCGCTGACGAACGGTGTCGCTCATTGACGGCTTTATAGACGATCATTCGGCCATGACGAACGATCCTGATCCGCTCAACTCGATAGTTCCCGACGAGATCGAAGACGCGGTGGATGTGCCGCCGCCCGGCACGGCCGACAATTCCGATTCTGACGCTGCCGAAGAAGCCCCGAATCCGCCCGCGGACGACGACACACTTCCCGACGGCAACCAGGTCGGCGCCGACAACATCCGCGAAGGTCGTGTCGGTGGCGTGATGGGCGGTCCGAACCAGAGCCAGGGAGAGGGCCAGGGCGGCTAGTCGGCAACCTCAGCCTGCCGCCGAAATTCGCAAAACAATCATGGCCGGACTGTTATCCGCACGAATGGGCTCTACGCGAGGACAAATGGTCCGATCGCCCGGTTGCTCACGCTTGATTGTTGAGTGGCTCGGGCGTCCACGACCCGAATTCCGCGGTTAAGAGTCCCCCGGCGAATATCTCGCAGCATCGGCAGGCACGACCGCGGGATCCACCAGTCGTTCCGGATCACGGACGCCGGGTACGAACAGCAGGACGAACATCAGCACAGCGCCGAGCAGCGCCGCGACGACCATCGTCGGGCCCGGGCCGAGCACCTCGGCCGCCGGGCCGGTGAGCGCGTAAGAGACCGGCACGAGGCCAATCGACACCATCCAGTCGAGGCTCGAAACGCGGCCCAGCAGGTTGCGCGGCACCCGCTGCTGGAGCATCGTCGTCCAGATGACCTGGCCGAGCTCGAAAAGAGCCGCCGTGATTGCCGCAGCGATCAATCCCTGCCACAGGTCGGTCATCAACCCGTAGACGGCCATGCCGGCGACGCCGAGCGTCCACGACACGTACATCACCGTCACGCGTTTGCGCGGCAGGCCGAAGTGGCCGATGGCGAAGGCCATCACGATCGAACCGATGCCGCCGGCGGCGAAGATCGCGCCGAG